>JAEHHB010000098.1 GCA_019248165.1 Candidatus Shapirobacteria bacterium S2_F12 | reverse complement strand
TCTAAATCAATTTCTCTTTCCCAGGCCAAAATTTTACACAACTTTTTAATACAGATTATCAAAGAATCGATTTCTCAAGGTGGCTCCACTGCCAAAGACAATAAATATATTCACCCTGACGGTAGTCATGGTCAACACCAGTTTCATTTTCGTGTTTATCAGCGTGATGGGGATCCATGTTTGGTCTGTCACACCCCAATCCAAAAAATAAAAATAGGCAACCGGGGGACTTTTTATTGCCCGGTTTGTCAAAAACCATCTGCTAAAATATAGAGATGATAAATTTACTTTTTGTTTTACTACTTGCTACTAGCTATTTACTACTTGCTGTCCCTGCATCTGCCCAATGTCCGGTCTGTATTGTCACTGTTGGCGGAGGGATGTATTTAGCCAAAAAATTAGGAATTGACGATTTTTTAGTTTCTCTTTGGATTTCTGGTCTCAACACGGCTATTTCTTTCTGGGCAGCCACCAAAATTAAACATCGAGTCTTTGGTAGCCCAATTGTTCTTTCATTTGTTATGTTGGCCCTAACCTTGGCTTATTTTATTTTTACCGATCAAACTGGTGGGGTTGCCAACCAAGTAATGGGTTTACACAAAATTATTTTTGGTCAAATATTAGGTATGTTAATCTGGTTTTTTGGTATTTTTATCGATCGCAAATCTCGTACTCTAAATGGTGGTAAAATTTTATTCCCTTACCAAAAAGTAGTTTTCCCGATTTCAATCTTACTTATTTTTACTATTTTATTTAAATTGTTATTTAAGCTTTAAACTATTAATTATTAATTCTTAATTATTAATTATGAAACCATCCGACATTCAAAAATTTATCGACAAAGCCAAAGGATTAGAAAAGGGACACAACATGGAC
>JAEHHB010000097.1 GCA_019248165.1 Candidatus Shapirobacteria bacterium S2_F12 | reverse complement strand
CATCATTATTGTTCCAAGTATCGCTATTTTTGAAGGAGTTAAAAAAAGTTTCAACAGTATGTTATCTCATTTTAATCAGTTATTTAGTGGAGAGCCAGCAATATCCTCAATTCCAGAAAATTTAAACATCTTTTTTTGAAAAGAAGTCCGATTTAAAATTATGTATTGAGCTAACTCATCTTTAACACTAAGTCCTTTTGGTCTAATTTTTGGGGGAATCTTTTTACTTTTTAAAATTTTTTGACAGATAGAGTGGATTGTGCCAATGGACATCTCTGAAATATCATAGTGTCGACCAGTCTTTTGAGTAACAAGACCTAGAAGCGATAATAGGCCTTCCTTTAATTGAAGTGCTGCTTTTTCAGTAAAGGTACACAAAAGAATTTCTGAAGGTTTAATATCATTAAAAACAACCAAATTTACGGTTCTCCAAAGCAAAACTTTTGTTTTGCCTGATCCAGGACCCGCAGTAATAAAAAGAGGACCATCAGTATGAAGTATCGCCTTAATTTGATTTTCTGTTGGATTAAATCCTTTCTCTCGCCAGAGGTCTTCAATTGTGACGGTGACATCAGATAACATAATTTTAAGTATATCTCACTTTATTTAAAGAAAAATATTTATTTGAATAAATCATATTAATATTTCTCTTAATATACTTCTCGGATTAACTGGTATTCCAAAAACATTTATTTGAAAATGAAGATGCGGTCCAGTTGACCAACCAGTAGATCCCATTTTTCCAATTACTTGATCTATTATTACTTTTTGACCTTTATAAACTAGTATTTTATCTAAGTGGGCATAAATTGAAGTTAGATTATCACCATGATCAATAATTATGTGTTTTCCAAAACCTATTTTAGTTTCTGCCGCATAAG
>JAEHHB010000096.1 GCA_019248165.1 Candidatus Shapirobacteria bacterium S2_F12 | reverse complement strand
CTCACTTAAAACCAATTTCTCGACAAGAGGCTTATTTGGCAGATGTAACCTATGGAACTAATAATGAATTTGGTTTTGACTATCTTCGTGACCATATGGCCCCTTCTCAAGACCAAGTCGTCCAGCGACCTCACTATTTTGCCATTGTCGACGAAGTTGGTATATGGATGTAAAACCTTTGGAATCTTGATAGATCCATCAGTTTGTTGGTGGTTTTCGATAATAGCCAATACGGCTCTATCTGTAATTAACGTGGCGTTGAGAATATGAACTAATTCATTTTTCCCATTTATCTTTACTTTTGTATTTAACCTTCGGGCTTGGTAATCGCCACAGTTACTACAAGATTGAGTTTCACGATAATTGTTTTGACCGGGAAACCAAGAATTAATATCGTACATGCGACGATTTGGCTGAGGTAAGTCACCAGTACACGCTTTGACTACTTGATAAGGAATTTCTAATTCTTGCATTAGCTCTTCTTCATTGGCAAGCATTTCTAAACACATTTTGTCAGATACTTCATAATCAGGAACGGTAAAGACATTCATTTCAACTTTGTTGAAAAAATGTACGCGAAGCATTCCCTTCATGTCTTTTCCGTAAGTACCAGCTTCACGTCTGAAACAAGGAGAAAAGTTTATATATTTTTTTGGTAAAGAAGAAATATCTAGTATTTCATTCATGTGATATGGAACCACTGAATGCTCAGAACTACTTATAAAAATTAAATCGTCTTCAGGAACTGAATAATAAGCATTGAATAAATTTTTGTTGCTGGCATAACCACATTTCCATTCAGTATCGCTTTTTATCATTACCGGCGGAATCATGGCTGTCCAACCCTTTTGAGCTAATTTGTTGAAAGCGTAATTCATTACCGCCATTTCCAAGACGGC
>JAEHHB010000095.1 GCA_019248165.1 Candidatus Shapirobacteria bacterium S2_F12 | reverse complement strand
ATTTAGCGAAACTACTCCATATGATCCATCTAGCCCATATTCTGCTTCCAAAGCCTCATCTGACCATTTAGTCCGATCATTCCACAAAACATTTGGACTACCTGTAACTATCAGTAATTGTTCTAATAATTATGGTCCTTATCAGCACCCGGAAAAAATGATTCCCCGTTCTATCACTAATCTTTTGACCGATCAAAAAATCAAAGTTTATGGTCAGGGTTTAAATTTCCGCGATTGGTTACACGTCGAAGATCATTGTCGAGCCATTGAACTTATTTTGTTAAACGGAAAAATCGGTGAAACTTATTGTATTGGCGGTCTCAAAAAGGGTACCTCTAATATGGAATTAGTCCAACTTATGCTCAAACTTATGAGTAAGGATGAGTCTTGTCTCGAATATGTTGCCGATCGTCCAGCTCACGATAATTATGCCGTTAATTGGGACAAAATTAATCGTGAATTAGGCTGGGAACCAAAATATACTTTTGAAACTGGTCTTCAACAAACTATTGATTGGTACGCTGCCAATACTACTTGGTGGCAAGAAACCAAAAAAGAAGCTGAAGAATTTTATATTAAATTAAATAGCCTCAAAAAATAATGCCAATATTTACTCCTGGTAAAATATCCGGACTTGTTATTATCCAACCATCAGTTTTTAGTGATGATCGTGGATTTTTCATGGAAACTTATTCTGAAAAAGTTTTTGCCGAAAATGGCATTAATGTTAAATTCGTCCAAGACAACCACTCTCGTTCTTCCAAAGGCGTCTTTCGGGGTCTTCATTTTCAAAAACCCCCCTTTGCTCAAGATAAATTAGTTCGTTGTACTCGCGGAGAAGTTCTCGATGTCGCTGTTGATATCCGCCCCGATTCTCCAACTTTTGGTCAGTATCAATCTGTTTTATTAAC
>JAEHHB010000094.1 GCA_019248165.1 Candidatus Shapirobacteria bacterium S2_F12 | reverse complement strand
TACATTTAGGTTGTTTTGTGTTAAGTTTGTTTGTTGATTTTGTTGTTTAGTATCAGAATATCCAGAAAGTCTATCCTGTTTTTCTATTGTTTTATCACTTAGCGCCAGTATTTTATCTTCAAGTATTCCCATTGGGCACATCCTTAATTTCTATATTTGATTTATTATATCTAATATATTATTAAGGATGATTTATTGGTTAGTTTTTATTTATATCTTAATTCGTATAAATTGTCATATGCTTGTTTATTTTTTCTGTATTCTGACTCACTAACATCTCTCTTAAATGCATCTGATTTTGAATTATATGATTCAGCATTTTGATCAACTTTTTTAATAGATGGAGTTCTATTTCCAGTTATCAATTCTTGAGGAACACCAGATATAAATCTATCACTTAATACTTCATCTTCTGTTTTTTTAACTGGAGCAATGTCTTTTTGACTAACACTTTCTGGCGCTTTGGAAGTTTTTTCTACTTCTTTGAGTTTTTCTTCAATTGCTTTAGTTTCAGTAGGTTTATATAGTACAGGTTTTCCGTTTTCAAAAACAGTAATATATCCCTCTTTTTTTATCAACTCTATTCCATCTCCAAGAGGCAATAACTTACCATCTGATGATTTTATTTGAGGACCATACTTATTCATGTCTGAATAATTTAATGTTTTGTCAAATGCAGTATTTGCTTCTATTTTAGTAATCATGCTATCAACATCATTTGGATTTATTTTTAACATCTTTAACATTTCTAAATTTTCTAAAGCTGTTGAATCATCAAACGATCCATAATCTAATACTTTTTCTTCTAGCTTTTTGTATCCAGATGTATAATCTTTATCGGCATCTTTCTTAGCGCCGGTAGTTGAATCATTTTTTCCAGCATTTGGATTTTTTCCAAACGACCAACCACTTTGAGCCAAAACTCTTTCTTCTTC
>JAEHHB010000093.1 GCA_019248165.1 Candidatus Shapirobacteria bacterium S2_F12 | reverse complement strand
ATTCCACTTGGAGTTACTTTTGCTTTTTTAATTGCTTCACCTTTAGTCAATGAATCATCACTAATTTTGTTTCCTGCTCTCTTTGGCTGGAAAACTACTATTATTTACAACCTTGCTGGTATTATTGTAGCGGTCATTGGTGGCATGATTATCCAAAAATTACATTTGGAAAAATATGTTAATCAGCAATTATTAAAATATAAATCTCGTTTTGATGTTGAAGCTGAAAATGGTGGAGAAAAAATAAAATTCAAAAAACTTATTAGCTATTGGTGGACTGATGGTTTCAAAATTACCAAAAGTATTTTTCCTTATGTTTTATTAGGTGTTGGTCTTGGAGCCATTATTCACGGTTTTGTTCCAGCTAATTTTTTTGAAAAATATTTATCAATAAATAGTTGGTGGACAGTTCCAATTGCCACTCTTTTAGGAGTTCCACTTTATGCCAATTCAGTTTCGGTTCTTCCCATTATTGAAGCTTTAATTGGAAAAGGAATCCCAATGGGAACCGCTTTAGCTTTTATGACGGCAACCGTCGCCCTATCTTTACCAGAAGCTTTAATTCTCAAAAAAGCTATGAAATGGCAATTATTAGTTGCTTTCTTTGGAATTACTAGTCTTGGCATCATATTAATCGGTTATTTATTCAATTTTCTTAAATAATGAAAAAACTTTTTATTATCCCAATTATTATCCTTTTAGTTTCTGCTCTTATAATTTTCAAACCATTTGAACCAAAAGAAAAAATAATCTATATTGCCCCACAACCAACTCCGTCAATCAATACTTCTTTGCCTTCTGGCTCTGAAAAAATTGAAGTTTTTGCTTTTCATGCCACTCAAAGATGTATTTCTTGTATTAATATTGGAAAATACACTCAAGCTGTAGTTGAAGAAAAATTTCCAGACGAACTTAAATCAGGGAAAATTACTTTTAGA
>JAEHHB010000092.1 GCA_019248165.1 Candidatus Shapirobacteria bacterium S2_F12 | reverse complement strand
ACCATTGAGACATCCATATTGACAATTTGTAACCACTTGCCAAGTATTATTTTGACATATCTTTAATGAGCTTCCACTACAAACCCTCGCTCCTGCACTACAAACTGGCTTTGGTGTTGGAGTTGGAGCGGTTTTACAAATACCTGATCCAGTACATCCATATTTACAAGCAGTAAACAATTTCCAACCTCCAGTTGACAAACATTCTGCTGGTCGACTACCCTGACAAATTGCTTTGCCGATTGTATAAGTTGTTCCACCATAAGAACATGTTTTTGGCTTTGGTGTTGGAGTTTTTGTAGTAATTATAGTTGGGACACTAGTTGGAGTTATTCGAGATTTAGTAGCATTACAAAAAGCAATACTTTCGTCGTCTCCTATACACTTCCAGTTGTAAGATCCATCACTGGCTGTTGTATCAATATACTCTAATGATCCAGCTTTGCAGGCTTCAGTTAAATTTCTTGGTGCATGGTCAATCTCTCGTCTGTGTGCGTTTCCACAAGCACTATTATAAATAATTCTAGCTGCACTACAAGAAACAGTTGAACCACCATTAACTCCTTTACATTTCCAATTGTAAGATCCATCACTGGCTGTTGTATCAATATACTCTACTGATCCAGCTTTGCAGGCTTTAGCTTCGTTTGGTACATTATCAACGGTTTGGTTATTTTCGATTCCACAAATACCATTAACAACTTCTAGACTATAAGCCATACAATGCTCAGACACACCGTCAACCCCCATACACCACCAATGGTAAGTTCCATCAGTCTCTTCTTTCATATCTTCTATTGATCCAAGTTTGCAGGCTTCAGTTCCATTTGGTTCATGGTCAATGGTTGTTCCATGTTTGCTTCCACAAACACTGGTAACCTCGCCTACCCAAGCCCAACAGTCACCATCCGAACCACCATTTTCTCCTTTACAAAACCAATCGTAAATTTCATCAC
>JAEHHB010000091.1 GCA_019248165.1 Candidatus Shapirobacteria bacterium S2_F12 | reverse complement strand
AAGAAATATTACCAGCAGTAGCAACAACAATCAAAATGATGCAATCTCAGTCAAACATGTTCATATCAAACAAAGAACTTAGAGTTAGAACATATGAAGCATTAGTTAAAACAATTCACTTGTATAGCGCCAGATAAGAGTGTCACAATATGAAAACAAGATACCTATGTACAGAGTGTGAAAACATTGACAACTTGTCAAGTTTCACAGAACCAGTTAAAGATGGATTATACTATGTAGCAACATGTAATAAATGCAATAGTAGAACACATATATTAAAGAAACATAAGGACGGTATAATGAAAGTAGAACAACATCCATTATATAAAAGATTGGGAGTAATTGAGCAATCTGTATTAGAATCAGAATTAGGAGAAGACTTTTATAAAGACTTCGAAACACAAGAAGAACTTGAATCTGCAATAGAAGAAGCAATGCTAGATTTTTACGCAGAAGATTATTAATACTAAAAGGATAACAAAATGATAAATGAATACGCAATAGCAAGAACTTTTGGATTAGCAATGATAACACCATCAATAGGATACTTGACATATGATGTTAAAGGTATAGCAATAGGATTTATATTGCTTGGAACAATATTATTTATATCAAACATGAAAAAGGCTTAAAATGTGTACTAAACCATTAGACCAAAGAACTGTAGCTTATCTTAAAAAACAACAACAATTAACAATGAACAGCAAATGTATAGTTGAACCATTCAAGACATCACCATCACATTCTGTGTCTTCATATTCATCTAAGTTGTGAATTTAGTGACAATTCATACATTCATATTTTTCCATTTGTTTTTCCTTAATATTTTGATGTTCTAGATTTATTAATTACTGGCGCTAATGAAGGTGATTCAATAGCTGATAATGCATCTTTAATTTGATTAATTGTAGATGTTGATGTCTTGAATGGTTCAACTATACATTTGCTGTTCATTGTTAATTGTTGTTGTTTTTT
>JAEHHB010000090.1 GCA_019248165.1 Candidatus Shapirobacteria bacterium S2_F12 | reverse complement strand
ATAATTATTCTCCTTTTTTGGTTAAAGCGCCAGTTAGTTGTGCTTCTAGTTGTTTGATTCTTAACATCATTTCTTGTTTTGTCATTTCAATATCTGCATCATCAAGCTTTTCTTTTCTTCTTGTATCGAAATCTATAGCTCTATCTTCAAGCTCTCTAGCTCTTTTAGCACCAGTTTGAGAATCAACAAAGTCTTTTGCAAGCATATCAGCTTCTTCTTCTAGTTTTCTAGTTCTAGCAGCTGACTCAGCTGTTTGTTGTTGTCTTAATAAGTTTTGTGATTGTTTGTTCTCAACATCTTTCTCATTTTCAACAACCCTAGATATTCTCTCATTAATTCTTGAATCAACTTCTTCAATATCTTTTTTAGCTTTTTCAATTTTAAGTCTTTGCTCTTCAATCTGCATATCCATAAGTTCTTGTTGTTTTGGATCAGGCTGAGGCTCAAAGCTCTCAAACTCTCTAGCTAAATCATATTGACCTTTTAGTTTCAATATTCTAGCCCATATCTTTCTAGACAACTTAGGACTCATTGTTTGTTGACCTGTTTGCAGAACCATAGCTAAATCTTGAGCTATTGCATTATTTGTCTCAGGAGTTTGAATATCAATTGTAATATCATGAGCGCCGGTTAAGTCATCTCTATTTATCTTAACATACTCTTGATTTGTATTTCTAACAATCTCTTCTTCTGATAGGAACTCAGCATTCATAGCTATAATCAATCTAGCGGCGTCTACAAGCATCGAAGTTATTCTTCTTAATACTGATGCATCTCTTTTGCTATTTGAGCTATCTATTCGTCTCTGAGCATTAACGCTGATGCCATTTGTACTATTATTGTTTAATGTTGTACCAGACATTGCTTCAGCATCTGCAATCTGAGCACTTATCCACTGTAGCGCAATAGGATTAACAGGATTTACATTATTTTTGAATATTGCATTCTTTGGATTCATTCCACTTCTAAAGAATACTGTTTTAC
>JAEHHB010000089.1 GCA_019248165.1 Candidatus Shapirobacteria bacterium S2_F12 | reverse complement strand
CATTCAACAACAAATCAGTTGCCATTGCCACCCCGAGCATCTCTAACCATTACCCTGGCGGCTTCCAGTTTTCTTCCTAACAACTTTATATAGTCTTCTCTCTGTTCTACTGTCAACATTGGTAGACTCATTCTAATCAGTTGACCATCAACCACCGGGTTCATACCAATATTTGCCGCAGCTATCCCATTACCAATTTCTCGAATCAATGCCTGATCCCATGGCTGGAAAGTCAAAGATCTAACATCAGGTACACCAATCGAACCAAGTTCAATTAACTTCATTTTTTGACCACCATAGACAGTTACAACAACGTTTTCTATCAAACCAGGAGTTGCTCGACCGGTTCTAATTGAGGCAATATCGTTGATATACAACGACAAAATTTTGCCCATTCGAACCTTTACTTCAGTAAAATCTATCATATTTTATTCCAAGACAGCTGCTGTAGCAGTACAATCGTCTACTTGTCCGTTTGTTGTCCCAATGCATGACCAATTGTAGTCACCATCAGAACCTTCAGAATCATACCAATTAATTGCTCCAATATCACAAGCCTCATCGTCTGTTGGAGCCATTTCTACAGTAGTCCCATTAGCAGTACCGCAAACGCCATCAATAACCATCTCATCTAAAGAAGTTTCTTCGCCAGCTGCGCTACTTCGAGTGTCTTGAGATTGGTTAACCGATTTTACCGACAAAAAGATTCCTACAACCAAAGCTAAAGACATTAACCCGTAAGCAATCAAATTTGATTTATTTTTCATTTTTTTAATTTTTATTAAATTTATAATTCTAAAATAATAATATCGATTATCTTCGAAAAATCAAGCGAATGATTTTCTTTAATTTAAAGTATTAGTTGAAGCAGGTTTTCTAGATGAACAACTAACACTGGTTCCCCCATTTTTCCCTACACATCTCCATAGATATGAAGTTCGAGTGTCGGCTGTGTCAACAAAAGATCCACTTGAACAAGAATTTC
>JAEHHB010000009.1 GCA_019248165.1 Candidatus Shapirobacteria bacterium S2_F12 | reverse complement strand
AATCTACTAATTTCTGAATTAATTCTGTCGTCATTTATCTTATAATTTTTGTCAATAAGTGTCTTATCTAGGTCAATCAGTAATAGCTTATTTTTAGGCAATAGAATCTCAGGTCTCCTGACAAACTCAGCACTCATTTTCTATTCATAACCGAAATATATAATTTCTTTAATTTTTCAACATCTACATTTGTTATGACTTCACAATTAGGCTCACCGGGGATAATTTCAGTGAGGCCAAACGTATCAGATTTTTCAGTTTCCACTCTTACTCTAAGTTTCTGGGTTTCAAATATTGAGGAATCTACTTCTAGGGCTACTGCCAGTAAGTCGTACATAACTCCACCATCAAAACCACCAAAATCTTTGTCTTTAGTATAGTAATCAATATAAATCTGACTAATCTTTGCTAAACCAGACGCCAAATCAGGATTTGTTATTTGGTTAAACACTTCATTATTAAAAGTTACTTTTCTACAAACATTGGCGGGAACAATCGTTACTTTGTTTTTTGACAATTTTAATAAACTATCTAAAGAATAAGGATCGTTAAAAACATTAAACTCAGCGTATGGAGTTACGTTCCCTTTTTCACCAAAGACGCCACCCATAATAACGATTTTTTTGGCTTTTTTAATCAATTCTGGTGATTTCTCTACCAACAAACCAAGATTTGTTGTCGGACCTATCGCAATAACAGAAACCTCATCACCAGGGGACCTTGATAAAATATCTTGGTAGTAATCAACCGCCAAAACTTCAGATGTTTTTTTTGCAGTATCTATACTAAAACCACCCAAACCATTATCACCATGAGACTCGGCTAAACGACTCAATCCTCTTATTGGCTTATCAGCACCGCGGAATACTGGAATGTCACACTTAACAAGCTCTAATATTGTTAATGCATTAGAACTACAATTCTCAAGTGTTGAATTGCCATATACTGTACAAAGTGATTCAATTGGAAGTCTTGCTTTAATTCCAAAAGCAATCGCTAAGGCATCATCTACACCAGGGTCAGTGTCTATAATAATTTTTTCAATCATATGTATTATTATAAACCTAAAAATAGTCTAAAATAAATTGATTAGAAGATTGACAATTTAAACCACTTTGATATTATCAAGACAATGATACAAAATCTTGCTCAACATCATCATACCTTTTAATCTGCGGGTGTGTTATGTTCTACCCGCCGAAGAGCGGGTTTTTTTGTATTAAAATCATGGTGGTATTAGCTCAATTGGTTAGAGCGCAGCTCTGTGAAAGCTGAGGTTGACGGTTCAAGTCCGTTATACCACCCATATCGACTTATATTTAGTCAAAAAAAACATAATTCAACGAAGGTTGTTTTATAAAATTATATGGATGAGACAATAAATATTCTCAAAGAACTAATAAAGATACCATCCTTTGTCGACAAGAACTCAAACGAAAATAAAGTTTCTGACTACATAATAAAATTTATTAAGAATAAAACAAAATATAAATACTACATACAACAGGTAGAAAAAGGGAGAAAAAACATTTTGGTCTTCAATAAACCAAACCCAAAAATTGCTTTATTCGGGCACATGGACACTGTTTTACCAAAAGCCGAAACGAATGAACCCTTTAATCCAAAGATAGATAAAAATAAAATTTACGGTTTGGGTGCAGTAGACATGAAAGGAGGCCTGGCAATAATGCTTGATTTGGCCCAATCCATAGACAACGACAATCTAGCTTTTGTATTTTCAGTCGACGAAGAATACGAATTTAAAGGTGCCCAAAAACTAAAAGAATTTAAAAATTTTAACCCACATTTTATCATTAATGTTGAGCCAACTGACAATAAAATACTCAACGGTTGTCGAGGTATTACTGAATTTAGTTTTGCAGTGCACGGAAAATCGGTTCATACTGGTAGAAAAAAATTTGGTATTAACGCTATTGAAAAATCTGTTCAATTAGTAAAAATTTTTCAAAAAGAGTTAACCAAAACTGATGTTGTTGACAGCGGTAAGACCACTATTAACCTAGCTTATCTCCATGGTGGCACACTCAAAATGTCGAATTCCAAAAAAACCGAAATCAGTGGATTGGGCATGGTAGTCCCAAATTACGCAAAACTTAATTGTGAAATTCGAGTTGCTAATTCTAAAATTACTCAAAAATTTGTTCAAGATAAATTGCAAGAAATTGCTAAAAAATTAAAAGTAAAAGTAGACGATTTTTATTTTAAATTCTATTTAGGTTCAATGATAACCCCAAAATCAGAACTTCAGAAATTCGAAAAAGCAATCAAAGATTCTAACGGGAAAGTTCAATATGCAGATATCAACGTGTCTGGTTATTACGAAGTCCAACTTTTACAAGAAAAATGGAACAGTAAGAGTGTAATATTTGGCCCAGGGCCAATTAGTCTATCTCACTCAGTCAACGAATACATCACAATCTCCTCCATTAAAAAAACAAAAAAAATTTTAACTAGACTAATTAATAACGATATTAGTTAGCCTTTTTTACAAATAAGGTTCTATTTGGATTTTCAGAATCTAATTTACCGATATATTCACCTGTCGTAATTATTTTTTTAGTTGTTCGATCGATTAAAACTTCGGGGCCTTGGATTTGTTGATAACCGATTCTTTGTGCTACGGCCATCATAGGCGAAAAACAATTGGTTCTATATACTGTGTCTTCTGGTCCTGTGACAGCTTCCGTAAGGATATTAGCTAAACCAAGACCTCTTAAATTTGAATCTACGCCACATTCAGAAAAATATCGGAAACAACTATCACTAACATAAGCTTTTCTCAGAATTTCAGACATGGCTTTTTTATTTTCTTCAAGAGACCATTTTTTTTCGACCAATTCATCAACATTAGTCAAATAGCTCCAAGAAAAACCAACAATTCCACTGTCAGAATTAACAAGTGCTAACCTAAAGTCTGGGTTATGTGCTTCAGTAAAAATATAGTCGACGGTTTCATCTAATGGGTATGCTTCGCCCAATATTCCACCACACTTACATATGTCACCAATAGATCTCTCCATACCCTCAAAAGTGCCGCAACTCCTACACTTAACAAATTCATTCCATGGAGGTGCTGCAAAAACATTGATATATAAACTAGCGATACTTTCAAGGGTTTCTCTCTTATCACAAATATCACCAAAACAATACTTATCAATATTAAAATTTGTTTTTTCTGACATCATTTCCATCTTTATATCAAAAAACACAGGAAAACACAACGATTTAAATTGCGCACTTCTAACTGATATATATGTTTTATTTTTTTACCAATTCGTCTCTAAGTTTCATCCAAATTTTCCCAAGTTCATTTCTTCCATCTTTATTTGGACCCCACCCCCAACAATCATCTTTTGGAGAATCTTCGACAACATATTTATCACCAGTCTGAATCAGCTTATGCATCACATATGGATTCTGTTCTAACTTATGTCTTACAATATCTTCCATAATTCCAACCTTTATTTCTTCCCAATTTTTAGGAGCTTTTTCAGCATTCGCTTTGGCAATTTTAAAAGCTTCATGCGCCGATTTTGAATTAAAAATTTCTTCAACTAATTCTGGCGCTGTCTCAAAAAAATGTGATGCCTGATATGCATGTTCTGACGTTTTCCAAATCCTTCCTTTCCACTCAACTTCAAAACTAGAAAAATTTGAAAATACATAAAAATTCTCTTTCGTAAAATCCAACTACTTGTCCTGAAGTATCTAATTGGGGATCACGGTTTTGATAGGTATTATCGTTCATAAAACAGTATACCAAATCCCATTTTTGTTGCCCTGCATGGATTCGAACCACAATACTCAGCTCCAAAGGCTGATGTCCTACCATTAGACGACAGGGCAATAACAGTTCGAATTATAGCAAGTTAAAGGCTATATTAGCAACAATTCATTGTAAAATTAGTCATGTCGATGAGTTTGTTAACAATTTTTACTTCAAGCATAATTTTTGGTTTTCTAATTACTAACAAGAAAAAATTTTTAGTATTGTCTTATGGACTAATTTTTATTTTCTTAATAATCCAATACAACCAAACAACCCCAACAAATTTTTTCAACTTATCCGAAATAGAAAAAATAGGCCAAATCAACCGATTACACCAATATCCACCTTCAGGATATCGTTTAGGACACATATTAGAGGAACGACCAGAGTCTATAATATTCTTTAAACTCGAAAAAAATTTTATCGACACACTTGATTTTTTACTTTTTCCAAATGTTTTTTTTACCATAATTTTATTACCACTTTTTTTAGTTGGTGTCTTTAAAAGTATCGATCAATACCGTATTTTTAGTCTTATTTTACTTTGTTTACCAATTTTATTATTCACCATCATTGGTCATCAAAATTCTTCTGGACCAATCTGTCTATACCCAATAATTTTTGCCTATTCTTTATATTCTCTTATCCCGTCAAAATTTTTAAAAAATGAAAAATAAACTTTCCATACTTTTGCTTAGTCTGATTGTTTTATTGGGAGCATTTCTTTATTTTTACAAAATCTCTTCTATACCTAGTTCTGTCTATGATGATGAAGCTACCATAGGCTACAACGCTTATTCCATACTAACCACTTTCAAAGATGAGTATGGTAAATTTTTACCCATAGCTTTTAGGTTCTTTGGCGCTTACACCCCACCACTTTATGTTTATTTGACCACCCCTTTAGTTAAATTATTTGGCGTAACTGCTTTTTCAATTCGCTTTCTATCGGCAATTTCCACCATTTTTGGAATTTTAATTGTCTATTTTTTTATCAACGACTTCAAAGTTTTTAAAAATCAATCCACAAAAATTATCGGTAGTTTACTATTTACTATTCTCCCTTGGACAGTTTTCAATGCCAGATTAGGATATGAAGTAACCCTAGGATACATCGTTTTCGCCGCCGCAAGTTTATTTCTATGGCGAAGTATTAAAAATCAAAAAATATCACTTTTGGCTATTTTTCTGTTTTCTATTTCTACTTATATTGCCCACACAGAGAGGTATTTAGTCCCGATTTTCCTTTTTGTGTTTTTAGTTATTTTCCGAAAATCAATTTTTATCAAAAAAAACAAAACCAATCTTTGGCTTTCTTTATTAATCATAATAGTTACTCAAGTTCCTAACTTGTTTTTGGTTACTACCAAAGCCTTTTGGGTAAAAAACTCTAGTATTAATAATCATTTATCCATTCTTTTTTCTGATTTAATCAGCCAAATTTTAATATATTTTTCTCCAAAAACATTATTTGGAGTTACTCCAGACATTAATTTACAACACTCCATTCCCAACCAATCATTTTTCTATTCATGGATGGTAATTCCTTATTTTATCGGGCTTTACCAATTGTATAAAAATTTTAAAAAACCTGAAATTAAATATTTATTAATTTTGTTTTTAACCGCACCCATACCCGGATCACTCTCTGGCCACTTTATTTCCGTTCAACGAGTTCTTACTCTAACAATCCCGATGATTTTAATCATCTCACTTGGGATAGATTTTATCTCACAAAAAATCAGATCAATAGTCTTTGTTCCAATTCTGACCCTATTAATTAGTTTTTCTTTAATATTACTCTGGCGAGGTTATTTTATTTTTTTACCACAAGAAAGAGCCACTTGGTGGAGCTATGGGTATGGCCAACTAAGTCAAATAATTACACAAAACCAGGACAAAAAATTTATTATTGATAACGGCCGAACCGGAAGCATTTATATGCTTATCTTGTATTACACTAAACATTCCCCACAAAGTCTCCAAACACAATTCTCACCAGAATTCATCAAAAATTACTATTCCAATCCTTCGTTTAACCCAAACTATAATTTTGGTAACATAGAAATCAGGCCAATCAGTTGGGAACACGACGCACTGCAAAACGTAATTATAGTCGGCGACCCATTGGCTATTTCCGATAAACAAGCCAACGAGCACTGTCTCACAAAGGAATTTGAAATCAAAGACCCAATAGGAAAAATTGTTTTAACTGGTTACCAAACCAACCCCCAAAAAAAAATCTCCGGAGTCTGTAAATAAGTGCCGAAGGAGGGACTTGAACCCCCACGTCTTGCGACATACGCACCTCAAGCGTACGTGTATACCAATTTCACCACTTCGGCCAAATTTTTAAATTACTCTTGTTTAGATCCTTAATCAATTCTAACGAAAAACTTTTCAAATCAAACAAGATATGTCCAATATTATAGTATAAGTTCCCCTTTCTTCAAAGGGGAAAGCCCGAAGGGAAGGGGATTTGAATGTGGTCACTGAGGGACTCGGACCCCCGACATCTTCGATGTAAACGAAGCGCTCTACCAACTGAGCTAAGTGACCAAGTACCAACAGATGACCAAAAACAATGAGCGGGAAACGGGATTCGAACCCGCGGCCTTCTCCTTGGCAAGGAGACGCTCCACCAATTGAGCTATTCCCGCATTACTTAATTTTAATATATTTTGCCTACCCGTCTAAATGCGATTATAAACGAGCCTTATTGAGTCTGCTTGCAATAACGCAAAGCTTTAGACGGGTGCCGAAGGTCAGACTCGAACTGACATCCCAGGTTTTTCAGACCAGTGCCGTGACCATCTTGGCTACTTCGGCTAGAAAGTCAAAAGGCTAATACGTACAAAACCGTTTTAGCCAAATGCGTAAAAAAGATTTTAACAAAAAAGATAATCAAAAGCTATCAATAAATATTCGTGCCTTAAAGACATTTTTATCGGTAGCTAAGATATTTAAGAATTTAACTATCGGAGAACTCATTTATAAATCAAGTTTGCCGGACTTTTACCTACGCCCACTTAACCAAGCGCTAATAGCCAAGATGTTTGGATTGTCGACTATGCGTATGACCCAACTTAAACAGGTCTACGAAAAAACCCTAAAGGACCCCACCACCATTACTAATTCAAATTCAACCAAAGGGGGTGACATAGTCAGATGAAAAAATCTAAACAAAAAAAAGACCTCGCAATAATGCCGGTCAAAACAGAGTTAGAGATAAGTAACGAAAACGTAGAACTAATTAAAAAAACCGTAGCAGTAGGGGCTACAGACAGCGAATTAAATCTTTTCCTATACCAAGCTAAGCGTTCCGGATTGGACCCATTAGCTAGACAGATTTATTTTATTAAACGTCGAGTTTGGAATAAAGACAAAAAAGGATATGACGAAAAAGCCACTATCCAATCGTCTATCGACGGTTTTAGAGTAGTAGCCGAAAGGTCCGGTCAATATGCCGGCCAAGACGAACCAGAATTTAGTAAAGAAGACGACCAGTTAGTTTGTAAGGTCAAAGTCTATAAATGGCACGGTGACCAACGCTATCAAGCCGCCGTCGGTGTCGCTTATTTTGACGAATACGCCCAGACCAAAGAAGACTACAACACTAAAAAAGTAGAAGTAACCGGAATGTGGAAAAAAATGCCACACGTAATGTTAGCCAAGGTTGCCGAAGCGTTAGCCCTACGTAAAGCATTTCCGCAAGATTTAAGCGGTCTTTATACGTCAGAAGAAATGGACCAAGATACGCCGGTCCTAGAAACCAAAAACGACGCCGGTGAAAGCGTCGCTAAGAATACTAAACAGATTATAGCACCAGAAAACGGTGAAGTAATACGAGAAAACAAAGCAGGTGGAACACGTGTCGCTACTTCCGGACAATTAGAAACAATTTATACGGAAATGGCGAAGAAAGGCTACGATAAGGCAAAAGTTGATAAGTGGATTATGTCTACTTTCAAACTTTTTGACATTAGCGTTTTGTCTTTCGAGGAAGCCCAAAAGGTAGTCAACAAATTATTACCTAACGGGTAAGTGTGAAAGCCCGGGGGTTGCTAACCTAACCCCCGGCACACTTAACGATTAAGACCTACGGTCAGTTAAGGCAAACCAAGACCGACCGTAAGTCCTAGCCGTTAAGAATATTTATAAATTTTAGGCTAGTTAGAGGAGCCACCCATAATGGGAGAGAATACAGGTTGGATAAAAATACACCGTAAAATGGTGGATTGGGAGTGGTATGACGATATAAATACCAAGGTCCTTTTCTTTCATCTTCTGCTAACTGTAAATTACGAACCTGGTAGGTGGCACGGTATCGAAATCCAAAGAGGTCAACGAATAACTAGTATTGCTAAATTATTTTTGGAATTGAATAAAAACCCTAAAGAGCCGGACATTTCAACACAAAACATAAGAACAGCACTAAACCACCTAAAATCAACAAACGAAATAACAATAGAAACAACACGAAATTACACGCTAATTACCATAAATAAATATTGTGAATATCAAGACGTAACAAACAAATCAACAAACGACCAACAAACGACCAACAAACAGCTAACAACAATTAAAGAATATAAGAATAATAAGAAAGAAAAGAATAATAATAATTCTTCTACCCCTCTATTTTTAGACAAAACTAACGGTCAAAAGTTTTTGGAAATTTACAACACCGCATTAGGTACTAGTTATCGAACACCACAAACAATCGAAAAGAACCTATCTTACTGGCTAACTGTTTATAAGTTAGAAGAAATTAGAGAAGCTATCGAGAAAATCCCATTCGCCGGTGAATTTTGGGCTAAGAATATGACCCCGGAAATGTTGTTAAGACGAAAAAATCCCCAAGGTGAAGAAGTGGACCGTATCGGTCAATTACTCAATTTAAAAACTACCGGGGGTCTTAAACCCCTAGACGCGCAACAGATAGCGCAAGCCCGGGCCGGCTTTATTACTATTTCGAGCCTAAAGGAGAAAGGATATGACACCCGACCAATTGAAAAAAATTAGTCAGATGAGAGGTAGGGAATTATTTAATGCGATGAAGTGGGCCTATGACCACAATCACGCCGAAGCTATTAGCGCTTTAAAGGCTAGGGCTAAAGAAATAAATAATACCCGCTTTGGAATATGGGAAAAGGCCGTCTATAACGTCGACACTATGAACTTCCCTAATATCCCCACCGGAGAAAACAGATTGGTATTAGAGCCAATCCAAGGTTATCCGTGTGAAGCCTATATCTACTACAAACCGAATGGAACGGTTAGTAGTTCGTTTATTAGTTTAATCAATGGCAAAACTAACGACGCCTACGTTCGATATTTTATTCAGAACGGCGAAGTCAGTTTTACATAAAAAAATTATGGAAAAAGAAAAAGGATACTATGCCCGCCTTATTCTTTGGCTAGCGACTGCTTTACTTATTGGGTTTTTGCTAGGGAAAAAGATAGTCATAGTAAAAGCTAACAACACCGAAAACACTACTAATAGCGTAGTAGAAGTTTCAGTTACACCAACACCGACTATCGAACCATTACCAACACTTACCCAGGACCAAAAAACAATCGAAGACGACATTAGGTCCGTATTCGGAAAAGACACCGACAAAGCCCTAACCCTACTTCGTGGGACCAGTTCTAAATCGTGCGCCGAAAATCGAGGATTAGACCCAACAGCCACCAACAAAAACGACGACACACTAAAGACCACCGACTATGGCCTTTTTATGATTAACAGTCATTGGCAAGGCGTTAGTAACGTCAAATTTTTATTAGACCCAGCGATAAATATTCGAATGGCTTACCGCATTTTTGTAGACAGCGGTTACAGCTTCAAAATGTGGTCGTGTGGGAAAGCGTTAAACATTTAAAAACCTATGCTTAAAAAAATATTCAACTACTATTTTTTCGCAATCCTGGTCCTTTTAATTATTGCTTACATTGGCCGCAATAACCCTGGTATTTCTGGCTTCGCCGGTTTCGTAGCCGGGCTTAATACGACCGTTTATTTATTATTACTTTTCAAGGAAACAAAATGAAAAAAGAAATCAAAGAAACCAGCTTTAAAGTTGGTCAAAACGTTTTAGTTAGAAATTTAAAATCTAATAGAGGATATATCGGTCAAAAAGGTATTATTCGAGAAATTGATGAAGACGAAGTTTTACTTTATTGCGTCCAATTAGAGGGAGATGAAAAAGACGATTTAACTTGTTTCAAAGAAAAAGAAATCGAACTTATATCAAAAAAAACACCGGATAAAAAACCAGTAGTAAAAGTTATTGGTACTAAATATCTAATTCAAAAAGGTAATTACTCTTTGGCCGCAATTAAAACAGACGCCGGAATTACTATCGCCAAAACCCCAACTAACGATAAGTTTAAAGAATTTATTTTTAGTAACAGTAAGCCGGAAGTAATTAAAACTATCGGCGAATTATTGATTAAAGCGTCCGAATTATGAACGAAAACAGATTTTATTTAACCACTTCGAGCGTGGCCGATAAATTAAAAGTTTGTACGGTTACGGTCCAAAACTGGATTAAAACCGGAAGTCTTAAAGCCTACAAGGTAGGGCGTGAATATCGTATCGACCCGGTCGAGTTTAAAAAATTTACCGACAATCTTAAATACGACAATATTCAAAATATACCTAATTATCCGTTCTTATATAAATAAACCTATGTCACAAAAGAAAGCTAAGTTAATTCGTAAATATGCCAACGCTTTAGGTCTTACGAATACCGGTACCGCTATGAAGATACCAACTAAAAACAATCCTAATCGGGTAGTTGTTTTTAACAACGAAAGGACCCTAAAGAACGCATTTAAAGAAGCCAATCGCTTTGGTAAGACCGAAGCTACTTTAGAAGCAAAAGATGTTATTCGTTTATCCGCCGAGAAGAAAGCGGAAACAGACAAAAAATGAAAGTCGGGGTCATATTACCAAGTCGCGGATTAGTGTTTAGTAAGACTATGGAAAGCGTAATAGCTAACCTAAAAGGTTATGACTTCACGCTTTATATGGCCCACAATCTACCAATCCCGGACTGCTTTAACGAACCTATCACTAGGGCATTAAAAGACAAAGTAGCCGTCCTTTGGTTTGTTGAAGAAGATATGACGTTTCCTATGGGGACCTTTAAAAAAATGCTAGATATTTTTACCGGTAATGACAAAGTAGCCGTCACCGGTGTTTATGCCGATAGAAGAACGGGTAAAAATTTAATTTGTAGCAACGAAAAAGGGACTGTAATTTATACCGGTATGGGTTGCTTATTAGTTAGCGCCGATATAGTCGCTAAGTTAGATAAACCCTACGTCCAACGTGCGTGTTTTGAAAAGATTAAGACTAAAAACGGTTTCGATTATAAGTTGGTAGACGGAGTTAAAAACGAATGGTACGGCACCCAGGACGTTTATTTTTCTTACTCACTAAGAAAACTAGGATTAAGAATACTTACAGTTGAAGCTAAAATCGGCCACCTACAACTTATCAAACGCGGGGTAGACGAGAAGAATACCGGGACCCACGAAATCGAAGAAGTCTTTATTACTAGCGAAGAAAAAACCCCACCATTCGAATTTATTGGCGGTCCTAAGCTAGGGGGAACTAGACAAGTAATTCCCAAAATTAGTGGTGTTTGTAGCGGATACAATTTTTCCGCCGGAGTTAAAACATTACTTCCGTCCGAGATAATCCACGCCGTAGGACAGGAGAATTTTACTTTCTTATGAGAAACAAACCTATCCCAGTCACCACTATTGACCCTAAGTTTAACGGCCGGGTCCGATGTGGCTTTATTATTGGCGAAACTTTTGTAAAGGAAGTTAAGTCGAATAATTATATGCGAGTAGTGGACGGCTACGGCATACAGGAAAACGTAATCCAAGGGTTAGGTAGTCACGGAGTTAAGACGGTCCGAATAAACAACAAAGAAACCAATAGGACCTATACCGCCCCGCTTAAAACTTGGTTAGAAGTCGGAAAGGCCGCCGACTATGGTAACGGCCTACAACGTTTTTTATCACTTAAATATTTATCAGAAACAAAATTATGAAAGTTTTATATATAGATACAGAAACAACCGGACGAAACCCGGTTAAAAATGACGTTATTCAAATTTCCGGATTTATTGAAATAGACGGAATAATAAAGGAAAGTTTTGATTTAAAATGTCAGCCTTTCAGTTACGAAAATATAGAAATGGAAGCCCTAGCGGTCAACGGTCAGACCGTCGAAACACTAAAGACATTCGAAACGCCCCGGGATACCTACAATAAATTTACTAAGATACTAGGGACCTATGTAAATAAATTCGACCGTAACGATAAATTTTACGTAGCCGGTTATAACGTTCGCTTTGATTTAGATTTTCTTAAATCCTTTTTTGAGAAGAATAACGACGTTTATTTCGGTAGTTGGTTTAATTGGAAATGTATAGACCCGTTACCAATACTTCATTTCTTAGAGTATCAAGGAAAAATTAAACTCGATAATTACAAACTATCGACAGTTTGTGAGTATTACAAAATCGAACTAGACGCCCACGACGCCGCTAATGATATTTTGGCAACCCGAGAAGTTATTAAGTATTTAGCTAAATTATGACAAACCTACAATTAGCGGTCCGTATTCAACACGTCCCAGAGCGTAAAAGGTGGGCCGATTATCTTCACCAAATGTTATCGGAAAGTGAAACCTACCCACTACAGATTAAAACGGTAGAAGACGATAAACACGAACTATGGTCGGGGGCCAAAAAGACACTACAATCATTCGGACCAAGGGATACCCACGTCCTAGTTTTACAGGACGACGTTTTGCCTTGCCGTGATTTAATCCCAGCCGCCGAAAAGATAATGGAATTACTACCCAATAGCCCCGTAACGATGTTTTCCCCAGGCGATTGGCAAGCAGTAGCCAAAATTAAAAATCTTAATTGGGCGACGCTTAAAGTATGGCGAATGGCCCAATGTTATTTAGTTCCGGTCGGTCTTATAAAAGACTTTTTGGAATGGTCCGAAAAGCATATTAACCCTAAGATTTATTTTGATGATGATAGGTGGGCGATGTATTTATTCGCTAATGAAATCCTAACCTACGCTACTAACCCTAGCCTAGTCGAACATCTAGGGTGGAACCAAAGCACACTAACCGGATACCAACCCGGCCACGTCTTCGAAACTCGAAATAGGATAGCTAAAAATTTCATCGGGTTTGAGAATAGCGCCTTAGATATTGATTGGTCAAAGGACCTAGATAAACCATTAGAGATTAGGGACGGCACTTGGTCCGAGTTCGTCCAAAACTACTTACCCTAACTATGTCTAAGTTAAAAGAATTAACCACCCGAAGCTACCTAGTAACGTTTAGGGCTATGACTACCCATAATCGGGCGTGTACTCACTTCGAAACATTACTAACTAAATTTTGTAAGGACGTTAGTAATTTTACCGGGCGGGATTGGGTAGCTACTGTTAAAGATTTAGATAAAAAAGAAAATGTCACCTAAAGAAGCCGGAGAAATTTTAAAGTTATCAACTATCACTATAAAACGAATGATACAACGCGGGGACTTAGTCGGTACTAAATTAGCACTACCGGGTAAGCGTTGGCGTTGGGATATTACCAAACAAACGATTAACGATTTACTAAAAAAATATGGCACTTGAAGATAGGTTAATCGTCTTTACTAACCACGCCCTCGATAGGGTTGCCGAATGTCAGATAAACGAAGAACAGGCCACCGAATTATTACGGTCCGCAGTTGAAGAACCACTAAGAAAATTTAAGGACCAAGGCCGATATAAAAGAGAAAAGTATAAACATTCCGAGCCGGCAAAATATTATAGAAATGGAACGATAATTTTTACCGTTATCCCTAAAAGTAATTACGACCCAATCGGGGACGTCTACTTAGTTATATCGGTCTTTGACCAACGCTTATATCTTAAACATATTTACTAATGATTGAAATAGAAATTCCGACAAGAGTAATTAGTAAAAAGAATAGTCGCCGGATTGGTCGCAACCCTTACACCGGACGGATATTTAACACCCCTAGCAACGCTTACGAAATTTTTAAAATGGACTGCCAAGAGTATTTAGCCGACGTCAGAAATTTAGATTTTGACGGTCCATTTTTATTGAATGTTGATTATGAAGTTAAGGGAAAAAGCCAAGGCGATTTAGACAACGCTATTACTTCGGTCCTCGATATTTTACAAGACTACCACGTTATCACTAACGACAAAAACTACAAGGGAACGGACCACCAAAGAATTACTAACGGACATAAAAATTACCGTATGTTTATAAAGTTGATACCGTTAGATTAACTTTTTAATATCTTATAAAAATCAAGTTCTAACTACTTATACATTTTCAAAAGATAGATGTTATAAACGATTAAATAGCAAAAAGTATGGTAAATAAGATAAGTTTAATAACTATATCAATCTATATCATCAAATATATCTACCCATTTGATATAGTCAAGACTAGCCTAGAATATATAAAAATTTACCGCATTTCCACCCACCTTACCCCCCCTAAATTAACCTTTGGACCACTCCCCTACCGTATTCTAAGCGGTTAGCATAGGAGTATTAGGTTCAAAATTAAATACTAAGCGGTTAGCAGTAGGGCAGGGGAGTATTGCGGAAAATATGACAAAACTAGACCCAGGAATAAAAATGATTGGTAGCGTTTCAGAACGCGTTTATATTGCTAACGTTTCACTTTCAGACCTCGAAGACGCCGGACACGAACTAGTCGACAATAGGGATATGACGGATACCGTCATTTCAGAATTTCAAAGCGATTGGTATAAAAGCAAATTAACTAATAGACAAAAAGCAGTAGCCCAAAATTTAATCGAGGGTTACAGTCGTAAGGAAACCGCCGCCCGGTTAAATGTTTCCTTACAGGCAATACACCAAATCGTTATTAGAATGCGCAACCGACTATCGGACCGAACCGGGTTATTTTTATGACAAAAGATATGAATACACTAATCGGACTAATCTACCTTTATCATCTCGCACAACCCCAAAAAAAAGCGGTCGAAATTTATCGTCAATGGTCGACAGACATAACCCTAAAAGAATATCAGCGACCGACCTACATTACGCTATTACAAATTTTTAAGGAGATTAAATAATGGATATAGAAATAAAATTTAGAGCTTGGGATAAGGACAATAAAAAATTTATTGATAATCCAGAAAATTGGCAGATTAGAGATTTAAACGATGATAGAGATTTTATATGGCAACAATATACAGGTCTAAAGGATAAAAACGAAAAAGAAATTTACCAGGGAGATATTGTAAAAATTTATAATTATGAAGAAACTTGGAAACGTGGAGAACCAACATTTGATTGGCGTGTTTTTCAAGTAATTCGAAATAAATATGTTTGGGCTTTTGAAAATTCAGTAATTTATCTTCCAATGTCTTCTTATGATATAAAAACCTTAAAAGATTATGAGATTGAAGTAATTGGAAACATTAACGAAAATCCAAAATTATTTAATCCAATTAAAGTAATTAAAAATGGGAAAACCAAAACGAAAAAAATCACTAACCAATAAACAATTAAGACGGTCCAGAATTAACGACTGGTGTCGTGCCGGGTCCGCTAAAAACAAAAAGGATTTAGAGGAACGGGATAAATTTAAAAGAGTTAAACCGTCAGAAATAATCGAATGACAAAACAAAATAAAAACGCCGTTGAAATCTTTAGCGACGAATATCTAAAACTAAACGACAAAATGAGAATGGCCGTGGATATGCGGTTAGAGGGTTTTAAATTAACCGACATCGCTAAGGCCCTAAACGAAAACGGATTAAAGGTCGCCTATGAAACGGTCCGTTGGTATTTTCAAAAGACCGGACCTTGCTTTAAGGCTTACGAAAAAATGCGAAATCTAAGAGCGTTAGACCGTCAAGAATTGATAGCCAAACTAAACGACGAATTAGAAGACATCGCTATCGACGCCGTAATGATAATTAAACAGGGGATAAGAGATAGGAAAGTCCCCGCCGGAATAAAAATACCGGCCGCCTTTAAGGTCCTCGAAACTATCGGCTACGAACCAAAGAAAAAACTAAACGACGAGGAAAACCCCGTCGTCAATATTACTTTTACTCAATTAGAGAATGTTAAAACTAGCCCAAAGTCTAAGCGCAAAAATAAAGCTATCAATAAAACAAACTAAAGCCTTAGCCGTTTTATTCGATAAGGTCACTAGGGAATTGCTTTATGGTGGTGGTGCCGGTGGTGGTAAATCTTTCTTAGGTTGTATATGGATAACGACCGTCGCTTTAAAGTATCCAGGTACTAGGTGGTTTATTGGCCGTAAAAACTTCACCGCTTTAAAAAGGTCCACGCTATTAACTCTTTGGGACGTATTTAGATTATTCGGATTAAAAGCCGGGGTCCATTATAAATATAACGGCCAAGATAACGTCATAACAATATACAACGATACTACGATTTATCTATTAGACCTAGACCATTACCCAGGCGACCCCAATTACGACCGTTTAGGGTCTTCGGAATATACCGGTGGCTTTGTTGATGAAGCTAATCAGATAACGGCTAGGTGTAAAGACGTTTTAATTTCCCGTATTCGTTATATGTTAGAGAAATACGGACTAATCCCTAAGTTGCTAATGAGTTGTAACCCGGCTAAAAATTGGGTTTATTCTGATTATTACAAACCAAATAGGGACCATAAACTACCTAAAGATAAAAAGTTTATTCAAGCCTTAGTTACCGACAATCCTTTTATTTCCGTTGCTTATTTAACCAGTCTTAGAAACCTAAAAGATAAGACAATGCGGGAACGTTTATTAAAGGGTAATTGGGAATACGACGACGACCCAAGCGCATTATTCACTATCGATATTATTTCCGACCTATTCACTAATCCAATCGACCCAAGCGCCGATAAATATATGACGTGCGACGTGGCCCGCTTTGGTGACGATAAAACTATTATGATGATATGGCACGGGTTTGAAGTAATTAAAATCTACGAATATTCTAAAATCCCAACGGACGGCGTGGTTAAACTACTTCAAGAACTAGCCGATAAAAACCAAATACCACGGTCCCACGTGATAGTCGATGAAGCCGGGGTCGGTGGTGGTGTCGTGGACCAATTTAAGTGTCGAGGGTTTATCGGTGCTTCGGCCCCATATTCAGACCCAGATTATAAAGCACTACCGGAAAACGAAAGGTTTAAAGTTAACTATCAAAATCTACGTAGCCAATGTTTCTATATGTTTGCCGAGTACGCCCAAAAGCGAATGATAAGAATAAATATCACCGACGCCGAGCAAATACAAAAAATCACCGAGGACCTAGAACAGATTAAGGCTAAGGACGCCGACAAAGACGGAAAGCTAAAGATAATCGCCAAAGAAGATATTAAATTAGATTTAGGTAGGTCCCCAGATTATGCCGACGCTTTATCTATGCGAATGTTATTAGAAGTCGATAAGCCGTTAGTTCCGGGAATATTTTAGTTTTCTTTCTTACCCCACCTAGCAAGGGCCGCGGATTTTGCGCGGGCTTTCAATTTAGCTTTAGACATTTTCGATGAAGCCTTACCAGCCTTAGAAGCGAGGTATCGGGCTATTTCCTTATCGGGTATTTCTTTATCGCAATTAGGACATTTCATAAAATAACTATAGCACTTTCGCGACGCCGAGAAAAAGCATTTTATATAAAAATTACGAACTCCCTAAAGATAATTAGGGTATATGGGAATATTAGACAGATTATTCAAAAAATCGGCTCCAAAATCAAACCTATTTAACTTTTCGTTTATTAGTGGTGCGCCCGGAATTAAAGCCGGAGAATACAAACAACAATACAAAGGTTGGGTCTATTCGTGCGTATCAGCAATCGCCGAAGACGTTGGTAGTATTAAAATCCATTTACAAAATAGAAATAAAGACGGTTGGAAAAATGTAGATAATCACCCAGCTATAAATTTGTTATCAGCCGTTAATCCTTTTTACACTTCGTCCGATTTATTCGTAGAAACTCAATCATTCTTAGAGATAGAGGGGGACAGCTTTTGGGTTATTTTTTATAATGCTAGAAAAGAACCGGTCGAAATATGGCCGCTTGACCCTACTAAGGTAGTAGTTAATACTAACGAAGCCGGCTACGTTTCCGGTTATACCTATACCAACAATAATGGAATTACCAAAGAACTAAGTGTTAACGAAGTAATCCAATTTAAAAGATTTAATCCTAATAATCCTAACCGTGGCGTTGGTACTATCCAGGCGGCGGCTATGGCTATCGACATCGATAACTATTCGTCAGAATGGGAACGTAACTTTTTCTTTAATTCCGCCCAACCTAACGGGGTCCTTTCAACCGAAACTAAATTAACTCCCGAAGACGCCGAACTCCTACAAAAACAATGGCAAGCCAAATATGGTGGCGTCAGTAATTCCAATAAGGTCGCTATTCTACATTCCGGTCTTAAATATCAACAGGTCCAACTATCCCAAAAAGATATGGACTTCCTAGAACAGCGAAGATTTAGTCGTGACGAAATACTTAGCTTATTTAGAGTACCTAAATCCGTACTAGGAATAACCGAAGACGTTAATCGGGCGAATGCCGAAGCGTCCGACTATATCTTTGCTAAACGCGTTATCTATCCACGAATGAATTTTATTGTGGACCGACTTAATGAATTTTTCCTACCACTATTCGGACTTAATAAAAACGATTGGCGATATGTTTTTGACAATCCAGTCCCAGAGGACGAAGACCTAAAGATTAGAAAATATCAAGCCGGTTTAGTTTCTGGTTATTACAAGATTAACGAAGTCCGAGAAAAAGAGGGATTAGAAAAAGTTGAGGGTGGCGACGTGATTTACGTTTCTGCTATGTTAGCCCCACTAAACGAATTAAGTATGGGTCCGGCGCCAGTATCAGCCGACGGAAAAGCCGTAACCTCTAAATGTCATCACGGGGTTAAAAAAAAAATCTTTAAAGTCCAAAACCGCAAGCGTAGACGCTTAATTCAACGCCAAGTAAATAAGTTTAAGCCAGGTTATAAAGATTTAATCGTATCTTTCGGGGAAATAGTATCAAAGAATTTACGCAACACTAAAGGCGCTAGGATTGACGAAAAAGAATTAAAGGCACTAAGTACCGTAAAAAAAGAAGATTTATTTAGCTATTTTGCTTTTGCCAATATTAAAAGTAAGTGGATACCAAAACTAATCGATTTTGAGAAAAAAGCCATTAGAGATACTTATAAAGCCGGTGGATTAAATGAGTTTGCGGACCTAGATTTAACCGGTGATTTTGATTTAGAGAACCCCCGCGCCGTTGATTGGATTAACACCCGCACTATGGAAAATATTACGACTATTTCCGAAACCTTACTATCTGATACCCGCGACATAATCGCTAGTGGTGTCGAAGACGGTTTAGGTTATATCGATATAGCCAATAATATCGTTCAGTTTGTCGACGACCAAAGCGATTGGCGAGCCGACCGTATCGCTAGGACCGAAGTACATAGCGCTTATTGTGGTGGCCGTGGTGAAGCCGATAGACAATCCGGGTTATCACTACTCAAATCGTGGGTCGTAATGGACGGTGGGTGTTGTGACACTTGCGAAGAAAACGCTAGTGCCGGTCCTATTCCTTTCGATGTTAATTTCCCGTCGGGTGATGATTTACCAAGCGCTCACCCAAATTGTCGATGTGACTACAACGCCGAAGTTGATAAGGACGCCGATTAGAAAAATATATAACTATTAGCAATTCAATAATTACAATAATTTAAGATTTTAAAAACCTATGACTAAAAAAATAAAGAAACATAGCCCTATTCGCAAAACATACGCCGCGAATACCAAAGCATTAGAAGATAGCCGAAGTTTAGTAGTCACTATATCAACTAAAAATCCGGACCGTTCTAATGATGAAGTTAACCCAGCCGGTGTTAGTCTTAAAAACTACTTAAAAAATCCAGTAGTTGCCGCTTTCCATAACTACCACGAATTACCTATCGGAAAAACTACCGAAATCAAATCAGACGAAAACGGTATTACTGCCACCGTTGAATTTACCCCCGAGGGTGTAAATCCAATGGCCGATACTATCTACGAACTCTATAAATCCGGGTTTATGAATGCCTGGTCCATTGGTTTTATTCCTACCAAATATAGCTATAAACAAAATGACCGAGGAATGATTATCGACGAATGGGAATTATTGGAATATTCAGCCGTATTGGTCCCAGATAATCCAGAAGCCCTTACTATGCTTAGAGGTAAAGGTATCGACGTAGACGCTATTATGGCTAAGGAAATCGAAGCCGGAGTAGTTGAAAAACCAGTCGAAGAAAACAAACCAGAAGAAAAACCAACCGAGGAAGTTAAGACCGAAGAAGAAAAAGTCGAAACTAAAGCCGGAAAAGTTTTATCCGCTAAATCACGCGAATTAGTATCTAACGCTATTACAGTATTACAACAGTTATTAGACGCCGCCGAAGAAGAAAAAGAAGTCGAAAAGGTAGAGGAAAAAGAAACCCAAGGCGTCGACATTAAGTTTTTAACTGGTATTCGTGATGACCTAAGAAACACCGACAAAGGTGTTGGTCTTTTACTTAGGTCCATTAACGAAGCGCTTAAAAACCCCCAACAATAGGTTATTAAAACATTTATTTATAAAAAGGTGGTGAAAATTTAAAATGACAGAAGAACAAAAAGCAGTTACAGAGGAAATTAAAAAAGGTGTAGCGGAAGCAGTTATTCCAGCTATTACCGAGGAAGTTTTTGAGAAAATCAAAAGCGAACTTCCCCTACGTAAAGACCTTTTCGCGGGCGATAACGCTAACGCCGAAATGGTGAAGAAAGACGAAGCAGTTAAATTCGTAAAAGGATTGACCGCAGGTGGTACAAATGCCGGTGCCGAATTGGTACCTACATACGTGGCTTCCGAAATCGTCAGAGTAGCAGAACTTAATGGTTTGGCCCGAAAATTAGGTCGTAAATGGCCTATGGACGGTTCTAATCAAGACGTTCCTACCGCTACTTCCGTGTCAGCTTACCGAGTAAATGAGGGTGCTAAAATCAACTCCTCAGTTCCGGCAACCGGCACTATTTCACTTCGCGGAAAGACCGTAGGCGTTTTAGTTCCCGTTTCTAAGAAATTGTTAAGAAATGCTACCGTCCAATTAGTTGACACAATCAACCAATTAGCAGGTGAAGCATTAGCTAAACTCGAAGACCAATGGGCAATTTTAGGATTGACCGCCGGCGAAGGTGTCTTTCAAGATACTACAGTTACCGGTGTGACTTTGGGTAGTGGTGACACTACTTTCGCTAAAATCGAACCAGAGGATATGTTAGATATGATTGATTTAATCGACGCTAACGTCCCAGAGAATAAGCTACGATGGGCTTTATCCCGTTCCGTTTTTAACGCTCTTAGAAAGAAACGCGCAGTTGTAGGTTCTGATAATCAGGGCTTCTTATTCCAAGGCTTCGGAAATTCCGCACCGGCAACGATGTGGGACATTCCTTACGACCTTTCGCCAATTATGCCGAAAGTCGCAGACGGTAGCCAAGCGGGTAAAAAGTTTATGGCCTTAATAGATTGGTCCAGCGTATTATTCGGTGATAGTATGAAATATACTATGGAAATTTCCGACCAAGCTACCATAACCGACGCAGACGGAAATACTTTAATTAACCTTTTCGAACAAGAAATGGTCGCTATTAAAGTTGTTGGCGAAATTGATATTCAAATCGCTAACGGTGCTAAAGCACACGCCTGGTGTAAATCAGCAGCAAGTTAAGCTAGGACTTAATATTGGGCTTAATCCCAATCTAGCTATTAACAAATTAAAATTAAAACTGATAACCGTATAGGTGAGTGGAAATAAAAGGGGAACCAATAAACCTTTTAAAAACCACCGGTAAATCACTTTGTTGATTGACCCAGTCCGTAAGTAATTACGGATTGGGATTAGTTAATAAAAAATTATGATTGTAGAAATTAAATGTAACCAAACGACTTTTTGTATGGGTAATCTATACCAAAAAGGCGAAACATATTTTATCGACAGCGAAACCGCTAAGGCTTTGGGTCCGTCGGTTGAGTTAACCGGTAATCATAAAGAAGTCGAACAGAATAAAGAAATCGAAGCCCCTATCAAAAATAAAATGATAGGTAAGGCACCTAAGAAAAAGTAATCCACGCACCGACCACGCGAAAGCCCGTCGGTGTTTTTATATAAAAATTCCTGGTCCGATAGCTATTATTTTTGTATATGCCATATCTAACCTATTCAGACGTTCAAGAATTTTTAAATGTCACCTTATCAGCGGGGGACCAAACATTCGTCGGTAACTTAATTAAAGCCGTTTCCGCTTATGTTGAAAAACAAACCGGACGAAATTGGTCTAGTAGTTCTAACACCGATATTGTCGAATATTTTGACGGTGGTATAAACATTTTCAGACCAAAACAAACCCCAATCGCTAGTATTACTAGTATCACCGATAACGGCCAAGCCTTGAATATCGACCAGTTCCATAATTACGGAAACTATATCGCTTTAGAATATAGACCTAACCCAGGACTTAGGACTATCGTCATTACCTATAAATCAAGCGCTACCGCCGTTCCAGACGATTTAAAAACCGCTTTAGTGATGTGGGTATCTCAATTATTCAAATCACGCACCGACGCCGGAAAGGTAGTCGATAGCGTTAATACTGGCCCTATCAATATTCATTACTTAACTAAAGACGGGGTCCCGGCTTTTGTTACCGAGATAATCGATAGTTATAGAATTTTATTCGTATAATATGGGATATT
>JAEHHB010000088.1 GCA_019248165.1 Candidatus Shapirobacteria bacterium S2_F12 | reverse complement strand
AAAAAACCGTAGAAGATTTTGAAAAACTATCAACTTTTCTTAATGTAAAAAGAAATGGGTTTTGCCTATTTAACCAGTCCCTAGCGCAGTCGATAAAATCAGTGTTACTAGATGAAAAACTTCTACACAGACTCATGTGTGGATCGGGGCTTGTATTGTAAGATATCTTTTTGGTTTTTTCTTTGATTTGGCAAGAAATTTCTTCATTTGGGGTAATTATTAATGAATATTTCTTTTCCATTTTTTTTCAAAAAATCAACACAAATTATTTATATAAAAAAGGAATAGCAAATCACAGTAATGTCTTTTTTGACAAAATTATATTATGATAAAAATATCACCCCAAAAATTTTATCTCTTTTTCATCGCCTCGATAAACGCTAGAAATATCGGATGTGGACATAAAGGTCGAGAAATATACTCTGGGTGGAATTGTGTCGCCACAAAAAATGGATGATTTTTGTTTTCAACCGCTTCAATCAGTTTTCCGTCAGGAGAAGTTCCTGATACTACTAAACCCGCTTTTTCAAATTGTTCTCGATATTCACTGTTTACTTCATATCGATGTCGATGTCTCTCATATACTGTATTATCAATATCTTCGGATTTATTTTTATCTGGCTTATTTTCGGTATACCACGGAGCATCTTTGTTGTCGCCAAGTTTTTTGTAAATATTCCACAGCTTAGTCCCCGGAACCAATTTACATGGCCACGAACCAAGTCTGATTGTTCCTCCATATTGTTTATTTTTTAGGTATTCCACCTGATCTGGCATGACCGAAACAACTGGATATTTTGTTTTGTCATCAACCTCAGTAGAGTTCGCATCTTTTAATTTGAGTACATTTCGGCAAAACTCAACTACTGCATTTTGCATTCCAAAACAAAGTCCTAAATAGGGGATTTTTTCTTCCCGAGCGATTTTGATGGCCTGAACAATTCCATCAACTCCACGACGACCCCAACCCTGAGGGACGATAATACCGTCATAGTT
>JAEHHB010000087.1 GCA_019248165.1 Candidatus Shapirobacteria bacterium S2_F12 | reverse complement strand
GAACCAGCTACTTGGCCACAATAGAATACACCCATAAATCTGGTTATTCCCCCTTCAGCGACAGCTTCGTAGACTATATCTGCAGTTTGCAAGCCTGATTGTGGTCGAGAATCATTATGATTTTCAATCATCACTGTGAGTGGACGACGAGCAGACCAGACGGTTTTTTCTTCTTTTGTATAAAGTTTTCCATTAAGAGGACATATTTCGGTTTTTGGTCCAGGGAAAATTTCGGTCTCTTTTGGTTGAGTTGTAGGTTGAGCTGATTGATCAGTTTCGTTTTTGGTAAAAACCAAAAGCGAATTGTTTGCTGGAAGCAAATAATCAAAAAGATAATACGAAATACCAGTAATTATTAAGAAAATACCGACGTAGCTGATTATTTTTATTGTTCTAGAGTTCATTTAACGATTAACCTTTAATAGTATTAACTATAGCTAATTTTTCTTCTTTTGACAAAGTGTTGTTTTCTGCTTGGCCATTTTTAATTGGTTTAGCATAAATCCTGGTTAAATCACGGTTGTGTAAAGACGTAAGTATAACACCAGAATCAGTTTCGTCTAATATGGTTAAAATAAAGCTTTGATTACCACCAATGTTTTCAAATGGGTTGAACCGAGTGATGTTAATTTTGCATTTAGAATCTAGATTGGATGGTATGATCTTTTGGCTTTGCTTGTTTTTTTGATACAAAGCTTTAGAGATTAAAAACAACCAGGCTGAATTTATAAAAACCAATAAATAAATTATGATAGACATGTTTCTATAATTGTAGCAAAAATTCTGTGCTATACTGGCTTTAGAAGATGATTCAGGAACAAAATATTAAATATCTTAAAAAGGATTTGATTAAAAGCTTGATTTTAAGTTTGGTTTCGATTATGGTGATAGTTGCTATCTATTTATTCGTTAATTTTAAGGGGGTGAAGTTTTAAATGCCAACTATTAAATTTTATAACGTAAAATCACGAAAATCGATCGAAGTCGACGTAAGTAAAGTAGAAAAAGTAATGCTTA
>JAEHHB010000086.1 GCA_019248165.1 Candidatus Shapirobacteria bacterium S2_F12 | reverse complement strand
CAATTTTCTCTCTTCCTATCAAGTGACTAGAAAAAATTTGTTTAATACTCAAATCTTCACTATATTTATCCAAGTTTGGAGTATAACCAAACAACAAACCCCACCCAATTCCTGGTCTCCCCAACTGCCACTTATCCATTTCTTTTTTTTCACTAAAAAACTGTCTTCTATCCCACCATTTTGCCGCTAAGACCAATTCTTCAACGTTTGTTTCTATTTTTTGCAATTCAGTCTCCACGTTAACATCTTTTCCCAAAAACCATTTAACTAATTTTTCCATACTCGAACAATCAAAGTCGGTTAAATCACTTTGGCCAATTTGTATTTTTTTTACAATTTCACTAGCATCTTTTTCAAACCTCCCCAAAACAAACTTCCCAGGGCCACTTTCAAAGATAATTTGAGCTGCAATTTGGGGGTTATTTTTTATATTATTTTCAATAGCCTGAAGTACTCCGCCCAAATTTTCTTTGTCCAGTTTATAATAATCCCAACCAAAAATTGGTATTGCCCACCAAATCAAAAACCAAACCACCGACCAAATACTGTAAACAACTACTAGTATCACAAAAAATATTATTAACCCCAACCTAACAATTGCCCCAATCATTATTGAAATCAAATCAAAAGATAAATTTTCAAAAAATTTACCGATATCAAAACCAACCTCATCATCAACCACCCTCATTCTTTTCCATGGAGCCAACAATGTTTTAATCAATATTCCAAAGGAAAAATAATGTTCCAACCTTCGGAGATTAAACCAAAATCGCTTCCAGTACCACTTCCATCCAGTTAAATAATGCCACACAATAAACTCCATACTTGATAATATCATTTACTTCTCAACTCCTAAACTACCTATGTTTATTTTGTCTTACTATTTACTAAAAGCTACTTACTATTTACTAATTATTTATTTCATCACTTCTTCAAATTCTTCTTGGCCCAAACTTTCTTTTTCTACCAATGTTTTAGCCAAAATTTCTAGCTTTTTCTTGTTTTTAGTCAAAACTTTTTTGGCCTCCTCGTAAGCTGTATTGATTAGCTTTTTAATCTCATCATCAACCCTCGATTGCATTTGATCAGAAATTT
>JAEHHB010000085.1 GCA_019248165.1 Candidatus Shapirobacteria bacterium S2_F12 | reverse complement strand
AAAAATATTCAAAAACAACAACATAAGCTACATTATATTAATTAAAATCAAACTTCAATATAACACTCTGAGTCAAATTTTAGGTTCAAAAAAAGCTTGAAAAACGGTGGCTAATCCAATGATAGCAAAAGAAAATAAAAAATTATAGACATTGAAAAAATATAAACAAATTCCTATATTTATCTCATGGGTAAAAATGAAATTCTTACTTTCCGTGGAGTCAAAGAAAATCCGTTTGGACCAACCGAAAAGAAAAACACCAAAAAACTTGTCGCCGACTATATCGAATTGGGACGTGAAGTAAAAGATAGATTAAGGGCAGACCAACCAGAAGCCAGTGTTGTCCTTAATACCAAAGGGGGTGTTGCCCGAATTTTAATTTTTTCTGATTTTCATTTTGGAGCAGAAGCTTCAGATCCAAAAGTCTACAATGAGGCTTTAGCTGAGCTAAACAAGCCCAATACTTTTTGTATTTTAGATGCCGACATTATTGAGGGTATCAAACAAGAATATCTTGGTATCACAACCGGTGCTTTTTTTGATTATCAAGAACAAATAACTGCTTCTCGAGGAATGTTTTTGAGAGAAATTATTCGGAAGCAAAAAGTTTTGGCGGCCGTGACCCGAAACAATAGCCACGATGATTGGGCTAATAATAAAGAATCTTTAAATGTCCCAGCCATAATGCTTGAAGGGTTAAATCTCCCAAACGGCTGTAAAATTCCATTAATCTTCAATGGTGGAACCCTAAATATCAAAATGGGGGAAGACGGCTGGGCTTGTGATTATTTTATGAGAGGTTTTGCTTCGCAGCCTGACAAATCGGTTATTTTTAGTTGTTATCAAGTTGAGGGGACAGTTGGATCTGATTTGTTAAACAAACAAAACAACCCAAATTATCAAGGGGCTCGGGTAGTAAAACTTGAAGGAGGTTCAAGCCATGCAACTGGTGAGGGCGAAATTTTTGGTTATTTTAGGAGATTTAATTTAACAGACTTAAAGACAGTGGTGGTTGTCCATGGAGATAATGACTCAAGAAAACTAATGGAGTCTGGGATAAAACAAACAGAATTTGGAGAAAGAGTAACAGTTAAATTGCCGAATATTAGGGAAAGAGTTGACCTTGTTTAAAATATTTTTATAAACAATGCAAAAAGAAAGATTGACAGAAGAATGGCCAG
>JAEHHB010000084.1 GCA_019248165.1 Candidatus Shapirobacteria bacterium S2_F12 | reverse complement strand
AAAAAGTAAAAGATAAATTATATAAAATATTGGTTGATTTTATTCAATCTCTGGACAAAACATCAATCTCAGCGATTCCCAACCTAGTCAAAAATAAAGAGTTTTATTGTGTTTATGGAAAGCTTGTTGGAAAACACGATCGATCAATCAAAGATTTTCACAAAGTAACAATAAACAAAGAAGAGTTTTACCCGTTCCTTGCCAATCAATATCCAGAAATAATTTGTTATAAATTAAAAAAAATACAAATGTTAGATAACTTTTGTTACTAATTAATATAAAAAATATTAAAACAAAAACAATTAAACTAACATTGGAATATTTTAAATTCGCCCTTTTTTTAATTTAAATAAATTTAAATAAATTTATAAAAAAACAAACAATATCTGATTTTAAGCTACCTTATTAAGGATAAAAATTATACACAATCTATACAATAATCCTTTGCAAAATATCAACAACCCCCGTCGTAAATGATTTATCTGATACATAATCCGACACGTTAGCCAGTTCAGATCCTGAGTTACCTACACAATAATGTACAGCAAGATCTCTCCCAACAATATCTGTCATTGAATCACCAATTACTCCAATTTCTCTTAGCCCCATTTCCTCCATTAATCTTTTTGTCCCTTCTCTTTTATTAACAAATTTTGGAGATGCTATAAAAATTCCATATTCTTTATTAAAGTCTAATACCAATTCAAAGGGTGATTCGTCAAGTTTTTGTTTTAGCTTGCTTAATAAATTCACCACGACTCGATTGTTTAGTGATATTTCACCATCTTTATCTATTGTTCTTCCCCAAAATCCTAAACTACATTGTCTATAATCATTGATTAAAACATACTCAGAAACCTTTGGTCGTTCAGTTAAAAGTGAAATAGAATCCCCATACAAAAAACTTATTTTTTCCTTAGTTAATATCTCGACTAGACTTCTTTTCAATCCAGAAAAATAATCCTCAGACCCAGAAACCACCTCAATTTGTTTACGTTTACCAAGATTAACCAAAGCCCCTCTTTCTGCTATAATTGGTCCATTCATACCAAAGACATCTGACCATTTTTGCAGAGTAATTAGGGGAGTATCTGAGCTAAGGCCAATTTGCCATCCACCAGCTTGCAATCTACTAATTTCTGAATTAATTCTGTCGTCATTTATCTTATAATTTTTGTCAATAAGTGTCTTATCTAGGTCAATCAGTAATAGCTTATTTTTAGGCAA
>JAEHHB010000083.1 GCA_019248165.1 Candidatus Shapirobacteria bacterium S2_F12 | reverse complement strand
TGTCGTTGGCCGACTCCAGTCTCGCAGTAAATACGGTGCCAAAAAGCCTAGTGCTAAAACTACTCAATAAATTATTATTTAACTATTTACTAAAAGCTAACAGCTAATCAACTAAATTATGTCCAGAAAAGGTATAAGTAAAATCAGAAAAGTTGAACCAGACACTTTATACAACAATGTTTTGGTGGCCAAAATTATAAACGCCACTATGTACGATGGTAAACGTGTCGCCGCCGAAAAACAAATTTATCAAGCTCTTGAATTGATTAAAAAAGAGTTCCCAAAAGAAACAGAAATTGATGTTTTTCAACGGGCCATGGAAAATATTAAACCAAAAATTGAAGTTCGACCAAGACGTATTGGTGGTGCTGTATACCAAATTCCCACCCCTGTTCGTGGTAATCGACAAAATTCCCTAGCCATAAGATGGTTAATTACTGCTGCTCGTGCTCGCAGTAATAAACAATACCATTCTTTTGCCCAAAAATTTGTTGCCGAAATTACTGATGCCCTCAACAATGGTGGTGCAGCTGTAGCAAAAAGAGTTGAAGTCGAACGCATGGCTGATGCTAACAAGGCATTTGCTCATTTGAGGTGGTAATCAAACCTAATTCCAGACATTTTTAGTACAAACAATATCTTTCTAGCCCTTGCTTTAATTAAGATTTTTGTTCATACTAAACATACATATGTCTTTATTTTCAAAACCAAAAGTTGTCATTTGGCCAAAAAACAAATCCCTTGAGATTTTTTTAGACCGCAAAGACAATAATTTTTTCAGCCTAGACTTAAATTTGTGGGAAGAGAAATCACCAAAAGATTTAGAAAATTTTTTATATTTTATTCATCAAAATAAAGTAACAAACTGCTCAGTCCTTATTCCCGATGATATCGCTGTCACCAAATCTTTCGTCTATGATACAAAAATTGATAATATCGACAAAAAAGAAGTTGTTGGTTTGGCTTTAGGTTGTGTCAATTTTGAGATTAATTCAGACTCGATTGAATATTCTTTGGTCCAACAAGAAGATAAGACCATCATTAATGCAATAATTTTTGATAAATCAAAGTTAGATAATTTAAAAAACAACCTAACCAAAACTGGCCTAAACATTTCTTTTTTCCGACCAGTTTCTAGTGCAATATCTAACATAATTTCGTCAGTTTATCTAAGTGAATATTTTCTAATTTATCCACTTAATAATCACGAATTTACCTTGTTTTTGGCTAAAAACAATCAAGTTTATTTAACTACTAATT
>JAEHHB010000082.1 GCA_019248165.1 Candidatus Shapirobacteria bacterium S2_F12 | reverse complement strand
TTTAGCTTTTGCTTCATTTTCTAAAGCGCCAGGTTGAAAGTAAACCATGACGCTATGATTTTATTTATTTAGTGAACTTTAGATTTGCACATTCTGCTAATGTCATTCTCATGAATACCGATAATTCTTTTCCTTCTGTTTTTAAAGTCTGGTAATACCATTCTTTACCAGCTTGTGTTTTTATTTGTGCATCTGGATTCCATCCATGATCATCATTTCTAGTAGCATTCTCTTCTAATCTTTTAAGATATGCATATATTGCTGATATCTTATTAGTTTGAGTTTCTTTGCCATTTGAACCAACTATTGTTACGCATCCACCTTGAAACAATGGTTCTATGAACTCATTTCTTTCTGTATATATGTACCTAGCATTTTTTAATAGTGTATGGCTAACGCTCCATGCCTTTGCAAGACCAATTATACTTTTAGCTTTATTCTTAGGATTGAATGTTTCCTTACAAGCACTTATAAGCTTCTGAGTTGGAGAAAGATTTCTTCTTGTATTAAATGATTTTACAACAACCATAACATCTTCTTCTGTAAGATCATCATCAAGCTCTTTTGCCTTAATTCTTACTCCTGTAGCTAAGCATGCTTTTTGTCTACATCTACCATCTACTATTTTATTTCTCCATAATATAACTGGCTCTCTTAATCCATTTTCTCTTATATCTTCTGTTAGAGCTGCTTGCTCAGCCATGTTAGCCATAGGAACTATTCCTGCTAGTTCTTCGTTTACTTCAAACGCTTCACCTTCTCTTAGCTCAATATATCTTGTCATTTCTTGTCCTTTTTTATTATATTTGTTTAACGATGTAATAATATATGATTTATACTTAATTCTGGCTTAATTTTGTCTGATTTTTTATTTAAATCAGACATTTGTCTGATTTTTTTTATCAAAATAGGACAAATTTTTCCGATTGGCTATTTTAATTTTTACTACATGTTTTATTTATTATAATGTTTTGTCCGATTGAGTATTACTTGTCATACATTATGTTTATCATTTTGTCAATTTTGGTACCAATGGTACCATTGGTACCGTTTTATTTTTGTACCATTGGTACATAATTCGATACCATTTTTTTTGGTATCAATGATACCGTTTTGTTTGGTATCGAATTATTTTGACACCATCTTGATTTGGTGTCATTGACACCGTTCTATTTTGGTGTCAAAATTTTCACAGACTTAGAGCTGACTTAAGAAAGTCTTTTTGTTGTCCGATATTTTTTAATGAGTATGCCATGAAATCGAACATCTGTATTTTTGATTAAAATATTTATTTATTGATGTTTTTTGAAAAAAGGACACATATGTCTTTTTTT
>JAEHHB010000081.1 GCA_019248165.1 Candidatus Shapirobacteria bacterium S2_F12 | reverse complement strand
CGGGGTTAAAGAAATTGGCTCCAATATGAATAGTGGAATCTAGTGGCATTTCTATACCTGATAAAATATAAAAAAGTTTGCGGATAAAATGGATGGGGATGTAGCCAACAAACCTAAGAACCATGAGCCAAAATTCGAGAAAAACGGTTTTGAGTCTGATAATTATTTTTTCAAAAACTTTTTGAGAATCAAGGTTCTGACCATTACGATCTTTCATAGGTATAGTTTAGCAAATATAAACAATAATCGGACTGTTTATGGTTTGGGAGTTTGGGAATTAACTTGGGTTTTATAAGTATCAATCTGGTCGCTAGTTATGCCATCAAAGGTTTTTAGTAAGTTTTCGGCCGTATAGCGAGATCTATTGCTGGTACCTCCTTGTGATTCCCAGTTTTCAACTGAAAAACAAATTGAATCAAATAAAAAAACAATTGATTCTTGGATGTTTTTTTCTGGTATCGTAGCTCTATAATCTAAATCTTTTAAAGGACTAAGAATAGTTGTGGCTAGGGTAGCTTCAAACTCAAGCATCTCGATTGAACTTGAGTCAAACTCGTTATTGACTTCTTGAACGGCATGAGTGGTTTCATGAAGTAGAGATATAAAAAATAATTGGTTACTATAACTGGGATTCTTTTGTTTTTCAGTATTAATCCCAATACTTTTTAAGTTTCTAAAATAAGCCGCGTAGACATCAGGATACTTTTCAAAAAATTCTTTTGTTTTGTCTTTGGTCAAAAACGGAATTTGGTTTTTATCTAAAATTTCATTTATTTTTTGATGTAACAGATTAGGATTGGTAAGCATTAGTGATATATCCGGAAAACCGTATTTTTGATAAATTTGGTCTTGCATTTGAATCAGGCGGTCAACAATTTGGGGGTCTTCGGGGGTTAGGCCAGTAATCACTTCTGACAGTCGACTGCCGTTACTTTGGCCAAGCCGAGAGTCAATTTTTTGTTTGACATCTTTTGATAAAATAGTTGGCGTTAGTTGTTCTGATTTATCTTCCATAACTTTGGAATAAATTAATTACTGATTTAGCAGTATTTTGCCAAGTAAATTTGTCTGCTTGGATTTTGCCTAATTTTGAATATTTTTCTCTTATTTTTGGTTGGGTGATTTCTTGCATTCTTTGACAAAGGTCAGATTCGCTTTGGGGGTCAACAAATAATCCACAATCTTTGACAACTTCTCTAAAAGGAGGAATGTTGGAAACTATCACTGGAGTCCCAGCTTTCATTGATTCGATAGCTGGAATACCAAATCCTTCGTAAGTACTGGGCAAGACAGAAGCAATAGCATTTTGATAAAGAGTCCACTTTTGGTCTTCGGTGACAAAATCAGTAAAAACGACGTTCTCCTCTATTTTCTCTTTTTTGACGGCG
>JAEHHB010000080.1 GCA_019248165.1 Candidatus Shapirobacteria bacterium S2_F12 | reverse complement strand
CTGATCCAAATGGTGGTGTTAAATTATATGACTAGATATTTTTTTTAAACCCTTTGCAAATAATTTCTTCCTTATTTTCATTACCTAATATTGTTCCTTTGAGCTGTTGAGATTTTGAAGTGTCATTTTTCTGTATTCTGCTACTTCCTTCTCCCAATCCGACATTTTTTGCTTCTGGTCTTCCGTAGAATCCTTGATAGGTGTATGTTGGGATTTCTCCTGTTTGGTATTTTTAATAATTTTCTCTTTACTTACATCCTCTTCAGTTTCTTTTTTAAAAATTTCTAATAATTTTTCATATTCTTCAATTAAGGGATGCTGCCAAGTCTCTTTTAACATTTTTAAAACTTCAGTTTCAAACCAGACCTTTTTGTCTTTACCCCGATTAAATTTTTTCCAAACTTCTTGTCCTTGTTCTTTATAAGCTATAAGTAAGCATTCTAGATTATGAATTTTATCTGCCACACTAACAGCTTTAGCGCCTTCAGACCCGTTTCTTACAGTTTCAACGTATTGTTTTTTCTTTTCTTCCCAATCTAAAGAACCATCATTAGTAACTGCTTTAACAATTTTGTATACTTCATCACCAAGTTCTTCCCTAAACTTTTCTACAGGATAATCAGTGTCTTCTAAAACATCATGAGTCAATGCTGCAGCAATAATTTCATCCTCAAAATTATATTTTTGCAATTTTAAAGCCACCATAAATGGGTGAATAATATAGGGAGAATCATCAGCTTTGCGAGTTTGATTTTTATGAGCTTCAACCGCAATTCTTGTCGCTTTTTCAATAATATTCTCTATTTTATTTATACTCATAAATTTTCTCTGAATATCTCTTCATAAACCTTTTTGTAATCAATTTTTTCTATTGTAAATTTTGTTTTGCCCTCATACATCGTTTCCAAAATTGCTTCATTTGGCGATTTTAAACCAGCCGATTCTGGGATTCCCGTATCTCTGGCTATTTTTTTATCACTTGGTTTAAAGACCAGTTTGGCAGGGGAATTTGCTGTTATTATTTTTAAAGTTTTTGGATCAGGGTAATCAGTCCCTATCACCACGTATATCCCATATTTTCTTCCAGTCGAGATTATTCGATAAATATGATCTTCAAGTTCCGATGGAGAAAAGCAGGCAATCTGGCTGTAAGAATTAATTAAAATTAAGATTTTATAAGATTTACTTCTTTCTTGTTTCATTCTCTGCTCAATTTCACATATTGTCCATTTTAGTGCGCTAAGTGACTTTTCTGGATCAACAACTAGAGGGGTTAACATATGGCAAGCGTCATTTGGAATAACTAAATCTCCTCTTACTCCATCAATGGCAATAATTCTTAAATCTTCTGGGGAATACTTGGCCATACTCTCTACTAAAATATTATTTAATAAATCAGTTACGGCTGTAAATTGAGATCCAA
>JAEHHB010000079.1 GCA_019248165.1 Candidatus Shapirobacteria bacterium S2_F12 | reverse complement strand
GGTTTGTATCTGCCTCTGTCTTTAGTCCAAGGGCAGTTTCTTCTGATGGTGTTGGGATGTTGTTTAAATTCATATTAGTATTGGTGGTTGATTCTTTTGTGGTACAACCTGAAATTAATAACGATGATAAAACAAAAATAATTAAAGTTGATAGTAAATTTATTTTATTTTTCATATGGTTTATTTTAACAAAATTAGAATTTTTTTATCACCACTGTTTATGTCTTGTTTGTTTTTTGATTCTGGAAAATCATGGATACTTTCCATCAACAAAGAATAAGAGTATTTAAAATAAGCACCGAACTGAGTACCAACATCATGAACGATAAATTTTTTTTGGTCATCGTCATAACCCAGGATGGTTAAGTTGTGGTAATAAGGTCCTTCTTGTTTGAAGTGTTTATTTTCTTTGTATAACATCTTACCACTAGCCGGAATAACTACGGGGATATTTTTAACTAAATACTCTTTAATATCAGCTACTGAGGGGTTACTAATTACTTTGGTAGTGTAGCCAAGGTGCTTTTGAGCAACTATTTCCATCTGGTCTATATTTATGTCATAAGGGAATGATTGTTCATTTTCAAAATCAATCATTTTTAGAATATCTGACTTTATGGTTTGAGCTTCGGGTGAAATATTTTCATAATAATAATGGACAGTCAGAAGGGACGCTTCTTCACAAGAATCTTGCCAGGGTTGATCCCAGTTTTTTTCGGGTGCCTGGGGGACGAAGACAGTTTTGATTAAATGCTTGTTGGGTAGTCCGTCTGGTTGAATTTTTGTAGGTTTTGGGGCAATAGTTTCTTTTAGGTCTTGGACTTTTTCTGAAGTCTGAGCAATCTTTTGCTCAATTTTGGGAATAATATCAGTCTTTGGATACAAAATATATGCAACAACCCCGGTGATTATTAAGCTTAGTGGGACTATTATTTTTTTTAACATGGTTAATTATACGATAAAGCCATAATTTACTATAATATTTATGGTTTGATAATTGATAATTTTTGTTCTTGTAGTAGAATATGCGAATGCCTATTTTGACGGATATTAGAAATGTCGCTGTTATCGCCCATGTCGATCATGGCAAGACTACGCTGGTCGATGCCTTACTTAAACAAACTCACACTTTTAGAGATAATCAAGACGAAATGACAATGGATAGAATTATGGATAGTAACGATTTGGAAAGAGAAAAAGGAATTACAATTTTGTCTAAAAATACTTCAGTTTTTTACAAGAACACCAAAATTAACATTGTAGATACTCCAGGACACGCTGATTTTGGTGGAGAAGTCGAACGAGTTTTAAATATGGTTGATGGAGTATTATTGATTGTCGATGCGGCTGAAGGTCCTTTGTCACAAACTAAATTTGTTTTGAAAAGAGCGCTTGAATACAAATTGAAAGTAATCTTGATTATTAATAAAATT
>JAEHHB010000008.1 GCA_019248165.1 Candidatus Shapirobacteria bacterium S2_F12 | reverse complement strand
TGATAGTCACCATTGTTGGTAATATAGGCAAACTTGATATCCTTATAAATAAATTAACCAAGATATTCACAACTCATCCCAACAATAATTTATCCAAATTTATCCCACCTACAATTCAGCCTTCTCCGACAAAAGTCTGTATCTATCACGACAAACCAGAACAAGAAACCATATCTCTAATCTGGATATTGAGAAACAACCAAAAACCAACCAGAAAACAAAAGGTTTTTCAAAAATTATATTCAAACATTATCGGAAATAATATCGATAGCTTTCTCTTTAAAATTTTCCGATTAAAATATGGTCTTGTTTACAACATTAATAGTCATGTTTATAACTACAACAACTGTTCTTTGTTCGAAATCTATTGCCAAATAGACCCCAAAAATAGCCCTAATTTTTTTGAAGTATTCGACCAAGAATTTTTGACAATTATCTCCAGTATTAATCTTCAAATTTTTAAAAAGATGATAAAGTATCAAGACTTACAATCACTCATGGTCTATGATTCTGTCGACGAACTAAGCCGGTGGATCAACTCGGAAGCGGTCAATTACGACAAAGTGTTTATGCCAGAAGACTATATAAAATTAGCCAAAAAAATAAACTTTTCAGAATCGTATTCTTTTATAAAAAACAAACTTACACCAGAAAAAAAGTATATATTCCGAATGACCCCAATTAAACCCGAAAACTAAGAAATGTTTTTGGTATTATAGATTTATGGATAGCCTCACCCAAATATCAGGAGTTGGGACAAAAACCCTTGCCAAACTAAACAAACTAAGCATTTTTACGCCTCTAGATTTGCTCTATCATTTTCCATACAGATATATCGATTTTTCACATATTACTGATATAAACAAGCTTCAAGAAAATGAAGCCGTGACTATTAATGGTCAACTTTTAAGTTTCCAAAATATTTTTACTCGTTCACACAAGAATCTTCAAAAGGCAGTAATTAGTGACAAAACCGGACAAATAAATCTACTTTGGTTCAACCAGCCATATCTTTCAAAAAACTTTAGAGTAGGGGATACTTATAGTTTTGCCGGAACAGTAACTTTGTTCCAAAATAAAAAAACAATTATTGGGGCAATTTCGGGTCAATATCATACAGGAAAAATTGTTGCCATCTATCCCGAAACTAGCGGTCTGACCTCAAACTGGTTTCGCAAGACTATTCAAAGCTATCTACCCCAATTAATTAAAAATATTTCTGACACAATTCCAAATGAAATTCTTAAAAAATACCAACTTTTTGGCTTATCCAACTCACTTAGCCAAATTCACTTACCGTCAAATTCAAAATTACTACAACAGGGTCGTTATAGACTGTCTATAGACGAAATTCTGTCTCTTCAAACCAAGTCATATCTCACCAAACAAAGTTGGTTAACCAAAAAACCCCAAATAACCTTGGAAGCAAACTCCAAAATAAATCAAAAAATCAACAAAATAATCAAAAACCTACCCTTTAAGCTCACAAATTCTCAAGAAAAAGTTTGGCAAGAAATTAAAAACGATATTACCAACCCAACTAAAGTGACCAACCGGCTTCTGCAAGGAGACGTTGGTTCTGGCAAGACAATTGTTGCCTTATTGGCTTGTTATTTATCTCACCTCAACCAATCACTTTCCTTACTAATCGCCCCAACTGAAATTTTGGCTCAGCAACATTTTAATACTTTTAAAAAAATACTAAAATCAACCAAAACCCCATTGTTTTTGCTTACAGGTACATCAAAAATCAATTTTGATAAAATCCCAAAGAACTCTATTATTATCTCTACCCACGCGATAATTTATCAAAAAGAAAAACTAAAACATCAAGTTGCCCTTCTTATTGTTGACGAGCAACACAAATTTGGTGTTAAACAAAGATCGTTTTTAGGTAACTCAATCTCGTTGCCTCACTGTCTCACCATGACTGCCACACCAATTCCTCGTACTATTAGCCTCACTCTGTTAGGCAACCTTGATATTTCAATAATCGATTCGTTACCCACCAATCGATTACCAATAAAAACCTTTTTGGTCCCACCTCAAAAAATTAGCCAATGCTTCAGCTGGATTGAAAACGAAATTATGACCACAAAATGCCAAGCTTTTGTTGTCTGTCCGTTTATCGATATTTCAGAAACCATGCAAAGCGTCAAATCAGCAACTGAGGAATTCAAAAAAATATCAACCATTTTTCCAAAACTAAAATTAGACCTATTACACGGAAAAATAAAATCAAAAGACAAAGACAAAATTATTTCCGATTTTCAAAAAAACAAAATAAATATTTTAATTACCACTCCTATTATTGAAGTCGGAGTAGATATTCCCAACGCATCAATTATGATTATTCAATCAGCCGACAGATTTGGCCTATCTCAACTACACCAACTTCGGGGCCGTGTCGGTAGGGGGCAACTCCAAAGTTATTGCTACCTCTTTACCGAATCTACCAATGACAAAGCCCAAAATCGACTAAAATTTATGGAAAAAAATTCAAATGGGCTCAAAATTGCCGAATATGACTTAAAAACTCGAGGCCCAGGAGAAGCCTTTTCGGTTGTTCAACACGGCTTTCCCTCGCTTAAATTGGCAAACTTTTCCGACCTAGAACTGATTGATCTTAGCCAAAAAATATTAGCCGACCTGGTTAAAAATAAAAATTTCGACCTAAATTCTCTTATTCCCAAACAATTATTAAAAGAAAACATTGTTAGCAACTAATTTTAATTGTTCTCACTTTCTCTTTTTCTGCTACAATACTCCATATGACAGCAGTACCAAAACATTGGCCATCTAGTCGAAGACAAGGCAGACGCCGCGCCGCCGACTCTGGTCCCAAATTAATAAAACCCGTAGTTTGCAAAAATTGTGGCCAACCAAAAATGGCTGGTTTTCAATGCCCCAATTGTAAACAGTGAAAAATAAATTCGACCCTCGCCACTTAAAAAGAATTGCCAACATTCAAGCTCTTTTTGCTTGGAGTTGTGGCAACAATGCACCGGTTACACCAGACACTCCAGAAATAATCAATTTAGTTCCTCAAATTGATCAAATGATTCAAGCCAACGCCCCCAAGTGGCCAATCGACAAAATTAATCGAGTCGACCTCAATATCCTCCGCTATGCACTTTGGGAACTATTGTATTTTAAAAAAAACCCCACAAAAGTAGTAATCGATGAAGTTATTGAGATTGCCAAAGAATATGGAACCGATACCAGCTCTAGTTTTATAAACGGAGTGATTGGTACCATCCTCAAAAAAAATGAACCCGCTACTTGATGAACTCCAACAACTACTAGGCTACAAATTTAAAAATATTGATTTTTTGACCCAGTCACTAGTCCACCGATCATCTCTCAATGAACACAAAGAGTTTTTAGAATCCAACGAAAGGTATGAATTTTTGGGCGACGCCATCCTCGAACTTTGGGTCTCTGATAGACTTTTTAACCTTTTTTTAAAATTCGACGAAGGGAAACTTACCAACCTACGAGCGCTAATTGTTTGTACTGAAAATTTGGCAAAAGTTTCCAAAGATTTTAATTTGGGGAAATATATATTTTTGTCACATGGCGAAGAAAATCACGACGGCCGACAGAACAAATCAATATTGGCCGACACTTTTGAAGCAATTATTGGCTCTGTCTACCTTGACGGAGGGGTAAAGTCGGCCTTTAAAGTCCTCGACACCCACCTTAACAACAGTATTACTCAATTCTCAGCTCAAAAGATTTACAAAGACCCAAAAAGTGTTTTTCAAGAAATCGCTCAAGCTCAAAAAGGGATTACTCCTAAATACAAAACCCTTTCAGAGTCTGGACCGGACCATCAGAAAAAATTCGAAGTCGGTGTCTACATTGGTGATGAGTTGATTGCCACTGGTAGTGGTAATTCAAAACAAAAAGCCCAAGAAGCCGCTTCTTTGGTTGCCACCAAAATCCTTAACAAAAAATAATTACTATTTACTATTCACTAATCTCAATTCCCACTTTCCACATTCCACTTAATACGGTATAATCCTTTACATTATGATAAAAGTTAAACTCTTACCTCGAGGTAAAAAACACCAAATTACATACCGAATTGTAATTTCTGAAGACCGTAGTAAATTCGACGGTAAATTTATTGATGATTTGGGTTTTTATACTCCCCAGACAAAAACCCTTTCTATTGACAAAGAAAAATTAGCTGATTGGCAAAAAAAAGGTGCCCAACTGACTACTGGTGTTGACAAGCTATTAAACCCTGATAAATACCCCAAAAAAATAAAAGTGGTAAAAGAAGAAAAAGTAAAGAAAGAAGAAATCAAAACAGAAGAAGTGAAGGTTGAAACAACCGAAACTAAGGAAGAACCAGTTGAAGAAACAAAACCTGAAGAACCCAAAACCGAATAACTTTTTACTATTTATCTAATAACCTAATTATCTTTATGACTAATTTAAAAGATACTCTTCAATACATTCTTAACGGTATAACTGAACCACAAGACAATGTTACGGTTGAACAGTCAGTCGAAAATGAAATAGAAATCTTAGAGATTGTTGCCCCAAAAGAAATTATTGGCAAAATTATTGGTAAAGAAGGTAAAATAATCAAATCAATTAGAACCATACTTAGTCTCTCTTTTCCACAAAGTCGTTTTATCGTCAAAATCAGAGACTAAAACGGATTCGTTCGGTCGTATTCCACAAAGGTACCCCCTTCAAAATCAGACAGACCGGCTACAGTTAAGTTATTCTCGAATTGACTAATTTTAACCAACAGTTCAGATTCCTCTTTTGTTAGTTTTAAATCATTTATTGTCAAGTTATCTGACACCTTACCCAAACTATCGGGTACATAATAGGAAGAAACTATCATTTTCAAAACCGAACTTGTGTCTTGTTTTGATATTTTTAGGTTATCAATAAACAAAATTGGTAAGTTGTTTTCAAGGCCTTTTATCAAATCAATAAGCTTATCTGTCGGACCAGACAATTCGACGGTTATTGGCATTTTTTGTGCCACATTTTTGTCAGCAACTTTGAGTGATTTTTCGTCATCCTCTTTTAATTCACCAATACTCAGCGAAAAACTATTAATAATATACCCGTACTTATTGGTAATATTTTTAATTACCTCAACTAATAAATATGAGTTTTTTTCTCTCAAAACTGCACTTGATAAATAATCAGCATCTTTCTTTAGTTGTTCCTGATCAATCGATAATAAGTAAGAACGCTTTTCATCAGTCAATTTAGTTTGAGATTTTGTAGATTCAATTGAATTTTTTAATGATTTTATGGTTTCAACTTTTGGAATTATCAACCAACCAATACTTGTCAGCAAAAAGACGACCAACCCCAGAAGGGGAAAAAACAACTTTATCAAACTACTGCTTATGCCAAATATTTTATCTGGCATTTGTAACGAGTTTTTCTTTTTCATAGCAAAGTTACCTCCAGGGCAAAATCCCAGCCCTTAACTCTATTAATTTCAATATTTTTTAGTTCAGCAAACTTAACTCCTTCAAGTTTACCCTTATTAATATCTTCAATTTTTATTTCAACCTCATCAAAATTAGCCGGATCTGTCACTGAAGCTTGAATTTTGTATTTTTTTGCCTCACCTAATTCCAAGTCCTCAATTATAATTTTATCCGAAAAAATACTCTTTACTTTTTCCATCGAACTCCCATATTCAAATCTTTGCTGTAGCACCACAGCAACCACTTTAGCTTGTTGTTTGATAGTTTGGTTTATCAACATCTCTCCAGCTAAGTTTTTATACTGCTGGGCAGACTGTTGAAGTTTTTTATTTAATTGATTAAGGTTCAATTGGGATAACAAATTAACTGTCAACAAAATTATTACCAAAACTAACCAACCCCCACCCAACACCCACATTACATTATTTAAAACTTTTTTTAGACGTATCTTCTCGGCTTGAAATTTAGCCTCTGAAGGTAAAAGGTTTAAATCACTCATATTATTCTCTTAATGATAACCCAACTGCTAAACTAAAACGACAACCTTCTGTGTTTAGATTAAAAGGGGATTGGATTTGGCTAACATCGATATTAACAAATGGCTGAGAAATTTGAACTTCAACCCCCAAGATTTTTGTAAGTTCTTCCGCCATTCCAGGCAAATTTGCCCCTCCACCACTAAGGACCAGCAGTTGGACCGTTTTGCCACCACTATCTTCAACAAACAAAGTTACTGCCTTTCTCACTTCATCAGTGATACTATTAAAAACCGGCATTGTTGCTGTTCTTATTTTGCCCTCAAGTTCGTCTTCTTTGATACCATATGCCTTTTTATATTCTTCTGCTGAAGCCAAATCTAAACCTAAACCCAAAGAAACTGCCCGAGTCAATGATTCACCCCCAACAGGTAAAGACCTAGAAAAATAAACATTCCCCTTATAGACATTAAAAATATCAGAAAACCTCTCGCCAACATTTAATATCACGACTCTTTCAATCGACCCAACACTATTTTTTGCCATTCTTCTAAAAGCCACTGCCGGTGATTCTAATGCCACCATTTCTAACCCCAAACTTTTAAATAATTTTACATAATTTGTAATTAATTCGTTTTTTTGCCGCAATCACAAATACAGTCAACCTACCAGCCTCATCCTTATCAATTATTTCATAATCCAAAGATACTTCTTCAAGAGGGTAGGGAACAAAAGTTTCTGCTTCAAATCTCAACGCATCCAAAATTTCTGAATCTTTTAGTGGTGGCAATCTAACCAGTCTACTAATAACTTCATTTTCGGGCAACGCCGCAACCACTTGTTTATTTTTTATTTTATTGTCGGCAATAATTGTCTTAATTGCTTTTCCTGCCGCTTCCCATCTCTTATTCAAGTCATTCTTGTTAACTTCTGATAAATTTAATTTTTCTTCGGCAATATTATCCAATACCAATCTCTCCTTATTGTCCTTGTTTACTGAGACTATCTTGACACTACTTTGACCGATATCAATCCCTAAATAATTACTCATATATTAAGTATACCAACAATTAATTTGTTACAACATCCTCAGAAACAACCGGATCTATCAAAAAGGGGATAAACAATTTATAAGGATGCTCAATAGTAATTTGATTGTTAATTTTCCCCACAATTCCAGTAGATGTTATTTTCTCTCCTTGAGGTTCAAAAACAACATCACCTGTTATCGAAACTTTCATTGCTTCTTCAAGAGGGGTCACCACCAACAAAATTGAATTACCTATAAGCGAAAAGTCATCAATACATGAAGTTATCCCACTAGTCGACAAAATTGGGTTAGTACCATCTCCTCTTTGAACCGCAATACTTGTCCCAACACCATAAAAATAATCGACCTTAAGTCTTACTGGACCAGGTTGGTCGCTACAAATATCAATTGTATTGCCCCCACCACTAGGGCGATTATAATAATTTGTTCCAATACTTCCATTTTGTGTGTGATCAACTAACCAGAAAAATTCAGGATTTTCAGGGTTTAATTTGTGATTAAAAGAAAGAATTTCTTTGTCACCCAACAACGGTGATGTCTCCAGGGTTGCCCCGCCATCTGGCGAATCGGTGTTTGCATAATTTTTATCACCAGTTTTTAGATAATATTCTATCCCAGATTCGGCCGCATTAAAGGCATTTTTTAACAATTCCTGGTCAGTATCAATCGACGTCTCCACTGTCGCTTGTCTTGCAGCTGATAATCCCAGAGTTAACACCAATGCCGACGCTAATAATACCATCAATACCACTTGACCACCCGAGCGTGTTTGTAGTTTTTTTTTCATAATTAATCTTATCATTTTATATTTTTTTTATTATTTTTTTTATTTGTAGTTACTACTTACTAAAAACTATTTACTATTTTAATCCAAATTCCAATTTTCAAGCCCTCTCCAAACTGGCTTTGGAAGTTTAAATATTATATTTGGATCATAAATTATTTCAGTTGCCGGGTTTAAGTTGTTTTTAGATTTATCAGCAAAACTGCGACTTAACCTAACCCCACCCTTTCCATATACTGACCCATAAATCTTTAACGGACTTGCATTAGCCCCCAAAGCTAAAACTTTTTTTTCAGAATAGAAAACTCCTTTTACCAAAGTAACTGACTCGTCTATCGAAATATTTCCATTTACAACAAAAAAGACATAACCAGCAGGATTCATATTTTGGTCTATATTCAGATCACCGTTTATAAAAATCACCCCAGTTGTCCCAGCACTTAAAACAGTTGACGAATTTGTAGCAGAATTCACTACAGTACCAAGACTTTTTTCATCTTTAATCTCACCCTTTAAAGTTTCATAATAATTTTTCAAAGGTGGCTGTGGCTGTCGAGTCCAGATTTTTTGTCCATTTTTAGTTGAAGAATCAACTGATTTTGACCAAATTAAGCCATGTAATGTCGTTGTACAATCAATCTTACAAGTTACTGGAACCCGATTTACCACTTTAGCTTCCGCCAAAATACTTCCACCCGAAACTCGATACCAAGCTTCTTGGTCCATCACAGCACTATATTTTATTTCAATCGCGGGACTAACACTCCAAGCGTCAACATACCCGTAAACATTAAAGGAATCCTCTAATACAACACAAGAAGGATTACTTGTTCCCAATTTTGCTGCATTTAATTTACCCGGAAAATCAAAAATATTAGCTTTATAAGTATCTTGCCAAAGTAACGGATCAGGGTTATTAAATCTAGGCGAATTATTGGTTAATTGTCTCGTTTCGGTAGATACATAATTTATTCTAAAAGGTAGGCCAGCTGGAGCAGTCGTTCCAAATCCAATATTATTTCCTATGCTACAAAGATAACTCCCATCAGCACTACTATCATAAAACATTCCATCAACCGCCACCTCACAATTCCAATTTTTAAAGATATAATCAATATCCATCCAACCACTAGTTATCGGCGCGTGGACATCGTCAACCTTGACTTGGAGAGTATAAGTCGCATCACCAATACCTGAAACATCAATATTACTAAAAGTAGCAGTTCCTATATTTGGGTTCCCAGTCGGAGTCAAGGTTGCAGTATAGACAGTCCCAAGACCTTTAAACCTCATTGAAACCAAGCCAATATCTGAAATCCCGTTTGAATCCATTACATTAAAACTAATAGTAACAATGTCGGGGTTGGCAAACTGACAACTATGAAGTCGTAACCCATCAATAGTTATCTCTGGCTCAGTGGTTATTACAGTAGTTCCTGTCGGTGTTGGGGTTATTGTAATCGTTCCGGTCGGTGTGGGGGTTATTGTGATTGTCCCGGTTGGGGTTGGAGTGATAGTTCCTGTCACCAGATCTGTCGGTGTGGGGGTTATTGTGATTGTCCCGGTTGGGGTTGGAGTGATAGTTCCTGTCACCAGACCTGTCGGTGTGGGGGTTATTGTGATTGTCCCGGTTGGGGTTGGAGTTATGATTGGAATCACAACAATAGAAGTAACATCCCGTTCCGCCCAACAATCAGCAATAGTACTATTACAATTTCGATCACAAGTCCAAGTAAAAGTAGTTGTCCCTATGTTTTTTACCTCTGAAGGACTATCATCTAAAGCACACAAATCAATTGTTATTGGAGCAAATTGAGAATTGCCAGCGTTGGCCACTCCACAAGTACCAGGAATTACCAACCTGGTCGAGTCACAAGGAGTATTATCCCCAGCAGTACATATTCCACCACTTGGATTAGCTGGTTGACCATTACAAGTCCAATTAAAAGTCGTTGGTGTACCAACAGACACACTTGTGGGGGTGCCCGTAGTACACAAACCTAATGTCGGAGCAGTACAACTGGCTGCCGGGCTTCCGCAAACTCCAGCATACCCCTTAGTAGTTAACCTTGGTGCAGTACATCCTATATCACTCCCAGCACTTCGACAAATAGAGGCATCAGCCGTCTGACCTCTACATGTCCAATTAAAAACTCCATCAGTTCCACTACCATCAGTAACGGTCACACCCGAACCATAAGTGCATAAATTAGCTGTTGTGGCCGAAGGTAGGGAACAAACAGAACCAATATTTTTACAAACAGCATCCGTCCCCCCAATATCCAATTTTGGAGCAGTACAAGCCGCGTTGGTTCCAGCAGTACACACAGTACTACTTATTGGATCACCACTACAAGTCCAGTTAAAATCTCCACCCACTCCGGTACTATCAGTAACATTTACACTCGATCCATAATCACACAAATTGTCTGTTGTGGCCGAAGGTAAGGTACAAACAGTTCCAATATCTTTACAATCACCATTTCCTCCAACAGTAGCCAGTCTTGTTGCGGTACAACTATCACTGTCTACAGAGGCAGCACAACTACTTGCTGGAATCCCGTTACACGTCCAAGAGTAGGTCGACCCGCTCAAAATAGGCGCCGTTGCATTCCCCGAACTACAAGTAGCACTTAAATCACTCGAGCAGACCGATTTCCCATCTGACCCCCCACACACACCATCAATTCCAGAATTGGTATAAGACCGACATGTTGACGATGGGGCAAAATCCGGTCCTCCATTTCCACACCGATAACAAGAATCACTATTTTCATATTTACAATAAGCATTTGGTCCTGTCCCGTATGGAGAGTAACTACCGGTGAACTGCTCACAACCAGGAGTGAGAGGGGTACCTAAACAACAACTAGAATCACTACTTGCACAGTCGGTCGTATTCCCTTTTTCATAACTATCCGGACAATAAAACTTGGACACACACTTGCTCCCTGGCCATCTACCGTCACAAGTTGACGGCTTACAACACACCGAACTACTTGATATCATCAATAGACAAGTATAATTTTCAGAATATTCCGTTGATGCTGTTCCATACGGAACACGAGGGTTTACATAAGAACACTCAGAACCCGGATCGACACAACCATATCCACTGGAGGACTCACAAGTATCTGTCCAATCGGTTCCAGAGTAGTCACAAGTAACCGCATTTGCACACGTTGCATCTGGATTACATCTCCAAGTAAATTTTGTTCCAGTATATATCAGACTAGAAACAGTCCCTTTATTACACTCTTTACCAGGTAGTAACGCACCGCAAACACAATCAGTGGTGCAACTTCCTCCTACACATGTATAACCAGCCGAACAACCACTAGTACTATTACAAGAGGCACAGGTGGTGCTATTTTTACACGCCCCATATGCACAGGCAACATCAGTGTGTTTCACCCCAGAACTGCAATAAGATATCTTTCCATCAACACATGTGGTGGGATAACTTGTCGATGAACATTCTGCACATTGAGTTGTGCTTCGACAAGACCCATATGTACAAGCAACCGATCTTTTATTGTTTGACAAACAATAGTACAAAGTCCCGCTCACACACGAATCAGGATAACTTGTTGTAGTACAATCAACACACGACCCAGAAGAACACACTTGTCCTAAATTCGCACAGTAAGTATCTACTTGCCACCAGTAGTTATAATATGAACCAGAACTGGAATTAATCCATGAACGCACACAATAATACCGAGTCGTACCATCACATGCATATGTATGATAAGTTGCTGAACTACAAGTAGTTGCAGGTGCACTATATACAGGTAAAACCACAAACCAATTTAGTACACAAAAAGTCAACCCAAAAATCAACATTGTAATTTTCTTATCACTAGACAAACCAAACATAGTTAAATACTACCCAATAATTAACCATAAATCAAACCTTAGATTATTAATCTCTTAAATATATAATAATAACTAACCCATGAAGTATAAATACTTGATTATTCATCTTTTAATTCCTCTAGTTTTTGCTTTTTTATCCCAATACTTTTCTTATATTAGCCAACCAAAACACCAAATCTTACCCCAAAACGCCATAATGATTCCCGTAAACTACATTCTATGGCTTTGTTTGTACAATTTGTGTTTTTCGTTATTTTATAAAACTTATAAATCAATATTTTTATTTTTGTTCATAGCCACTACTTTTACATTAGTTAATTATTTAAAAATTAAACTACTTTACCAAGTCTTTGCTATTACTGATTTATCACAAACAAAAAATCTTTTATTATTTTTACCCGACTTTGTTAACCAACCAAAAATTATTTTTATTTTCTTTTTGGTAATTATTATACTCACGGCCTTGTTTTTTTTACTAAAAAAATATTGTCACGATAAAAACCCTATAACCGCCAGGTTAATTCTATTTCCAATATCTATTTTTATCCTTACAATTCCTCTTGTTTTTACAAATCAATACGACTATTTTATAAGAGAAAAAGAATTACCAAGAGACAACGCTAATTCTATCGAAAACTCTAAACTAAACGGGGTCTTGTTTTATTTTTTTGACAATCTTAAGTTTTTAAAGAAAAACACTCCAGAAAACTATAATAGTGCCACTATTCAAAATATTTTTTCCAATTTACCCCAAGACAAAATTACCAAAAAATCAGATAAACCCAACATAATCGTAATTTTGTCAGAAGCCCTTTTTGATGTTACCAAGCTCCCAAATATTAATTTTAGCCAAGATCCAATAAAAAATATCAGATCGGATATGAAAGCCACAATGATTTCTTCCCAGCTTAACGGGGGAACTGCCAATGTCGAATTTGAGGTTATCACTGGTCTAAGTAATTATTTTTATGATTATAAAATTCCATACAATCAAGTCGTTCGCCAAAAATTACCTTCGTTGTTTACTCAGTTTAAAGAACAAGGCTACCAAACTACCGTAATCCACCCATATCTTAGGTCAATGTACAACCGAACCTTGGTTTACAATTACTTCGGACTTGATAAATACATTAGCCTAGAAGACATGAAAAATTACGAAAAAGCCGGGCCTTATGTTTCTGACAAATCTTTTATGGATGAAGTTATCAAACAATACGAATCAACCGATCAGCCACAATTAATCTTTGGACTAACCATGCAAAACCATTATCCGTTTGAACCCAACAGATTTGCAGAACATAAAGTCAATTTTACAGACAAACTTCCTCTCTACGAACACCAAGTACTACAATCGTACGTCGATGGTATTTATCTAAGCGACGTCAATTATAAATTTTTAAAAGAAACCATTCAAAAATCATCAAAACCAACAGTCGTTGTTTATTTTGGCGACCATTTACCACTTTTGATTACAAAATTTAATATCTACAACCTACTTGGATATTTTACAAAAGAACCAGACTTTTGGGATAGCAAAGACTTCGACAAAATGTATACTACCCTAATTTCTTTATATAGCAATTTTTCGACTAATTTAGAAATTAAAGAAAAAATGAGCCCAAATTTTCTTTCTTTAGAAATTCTTAAGCTTGCAAATATCACTCCAAAACATCAATTCAAATTTTTAGAATCTCTATCAGGCACAGACACCGTCTTGACCAAACAATTTACACCAAAATTTACCCCTCAACAGATAAAAGATTATTCTCTAGTCCAGCACGACCTCATCTCTGGTCACCAATTTCTTTACACCAAAAATTAATTCACTTATTTTAACCAAGGCCTACTCTCTGGAGTTTCTTCTACAAGCGCCTCAACTTCTTGCCAGTTTTCCGCCCCAATTGGCCTAAGTAAATTACCCTCTGTCAGATCCTCAAATAGTTTTTTCAACAGAGAATCTTGTGGTGACATATAAAAATTTTCCAAAAATGAAGCTATCGGACCCCTCGCAACAGTTGAAAACATTCGTAATTCTTCATTATTTTTACCAGTATTTTTATATAAATACTCCCAATTATCTCCAGACATCATACCTTTTATTAATTCAATATAAGTAAAATCAGTAAAAATCCCCGCTCCCGAATTTAATCTAAACATTCCGATACCCAAAGATTCTAATGGCAATAAACGACAAAAATTCCGCATCATTTGAAAGTCTTTTTTGTCTATTTTATCATCAAAATTTCCAATAATTACTCCCTCTTCAAACAGTGTGCCCATTGTATAATCACCCTCGCTAAATTCACAAGCATAAAAAGTATTAAACCCATTTTCCCACATTGCCTTATCAGGGTTATTAATTCCATTTTGCTCCATATATTCAAAAGCTGCTTTAAAATTTTTAGTAATTTTGTTTACTCCGTTTTTATAGCTTTTACTACCCGGTTTTTCTCCAGCCACCACAATCAAAAACCTTGTTCCATTATCTTTATTTTCATAGACATTTAATCCTTCTCCAGAAATAGAATACTTTAATATTGCCTCCCTATTAACAAATCTAGTTATAAATAAAGACTCAGGGAAACTATATTTTATAAAACTAGTGTCTAAACTATCAATTGAGTTTAACCATCTAGCACAATCTTCCATCCTGTCGATATCTGTACACCCGTATTCTTTTAGTTCCTGGTAATATGGCCCTAAATTATCTTGATCATACTTTTCCATCAACTGCACAACGACCTCTCGAGGAACCGAGGGAGCTTCAACCTTCACATCTTTCACTCTTTTTGAAACTTCGTCTCTCGACATCAATGAAGTTTCTGTGTTTTGGCTAGACATTTCTCCTTTTGTCTCAATATTTGATACTGGCTTTGTGTTTAAATCGACATCGGCGCGAGCTTCATTTGCCATAGGAATAGAAATTGCCGTTGTTACCAGTGCCAAAGAAGCGGCTCTTTGAACAATTTTTTTTAAATTAAAACCCCTATTCTCTTGAATTTCACCACTTGTTTCTCTCATAAATTAAATAATAACTTATAGTAGTTAATTATAACAAAACATTTTACATGTGTAAAAAACAATATTTTTTCATTAAATTCTAATCATCTCTACTATTAAACTATTTTCGACAACTCTTTTATTAGGCACAAATCTATTTGCCTGACTTGAAATATAAAAACCATTGTTATTTTTATCATTTAGTGTCGAAATTAGATCGCTATTATTAATTTCTAAATTTTTCAAAAACTTTTTATCTTTCGTTTGTCCAAAAAGTTGTTTACTCCACAAACCACACAATGGCACCAAAAAATCACCTTCTGTACCAGGCGATTCTACTGTATTTTTGTACACCGACAAAACTTCAGAAAGAACCTTTTCGTCACCAATTTGTCTGTACAAATCTAATCCAGACAAACCCAAAAGACAAACATCATCGGTATATTTAATTTTTCTCATAAACCTCACTTCTGGTTTACGACTTAACCGGTCTTTTTCAAAATATTCATATATTGACAACCAATTGTTTTTTGCCAAATCCAGCTTATTTGTATCTTTTGTAAAGAGATATTGATAGACCAATTCCGTCGTTATACTTAAATTATTATCAAACCCCCTAAGTGTAGTTATATAATCACTCCATTTTTTCGTGGGATCTTTATTCTGATTCCCATCGTTTACACCATTTTCAAAAACACTAATTATCTGACTTGGAGTCAGGTATTTAACATTTAAACACAAATTTTTTAGTTTATCTTTTTGCCCTTGGTCTATATATTTACTCTGCGCCATTTCGTAAGTAATCTTACATATCCACAGTGAATCTTTAAGGTTGTCGTTTTTATACTTATCATAAAAAATATCAATATCTTTTTTGACAATTTCTAAATCTTTTGCCTCTTTGTGTTGCTCATAAAAATTTAATCTTGCCCAGGTGGCAATTAAACCATCTTTATTACCTTCTTTATTATCCCAAACCGTATCGCAAGTCTTTTTTTCCAAATCACAACCCCGCTCCAAAATATACCAACCATCCGCGTTTCTTTGTTTGTCTATCCAATCAAGAGTTTTTCGGGCAACATCGGTATAATCAGTTCGGTTTACCTTAATTTCCTCTTCCTTTTGAACATTCTGATTACTTTTTTTGCTCAAAGAAAAACTAAATGTCCCCGTCTTAAATCCGTACCAAAGAACTCCGACAAACAACATGACACAAACTATCGTCACCAGTATCGGCCAATTTATTTTTCTCGTCATAAAATAATCATAACAAAAAAAGTAGGGGAGGGGAAATAAGTTTAGTTTCGAGTCGTTACCTTGGTATTAAAAAATTGAGACGCGCCAACCCCAACAGTGGTTGCTTCCAAACCAAAATTGAAAGCCACTCCGACCACATCTGTCGTTCCTGCCCGGTACTGGCAAACCGCAAAATTTTGACAACTACTGACCGTCACTTCTTGGTTGTGCAAATAAACCGTAGTCCCCGCAGAGATTGAAGCTATATAATTACCCAGACATATCAATTTACTTTGGCCCATATCATTCCTGTTTACCACTGTCACCGATGTTTTGGCAACATCACAAACCAAAAAATTTGAATCACCATTAAAGATATTTCGTCTCAACTCAGCCACAATGTTTCTACCGTTTTCACTAATTTTACTGTTAGATTTAACCATATTTTGAGTTCGAAAAGTCAACAAAATTGTTGAAATTATTGCCACAATAATTACCCCCAAAGAACCTACTACTACCACCATTTCTATTAGAGTATATCCACCAACACCATTTTTAACTTTCTTTTTTATTCCAAATTTATTCTTGCGCAAACTCATTAATTAATTGTACCGACAATTTAGAATTACTACAAACCGATATTATTTATCCAATCTCGAAAAAAATCTTTTTACCCACAGAATTTGACTATCACCCCAATTAACTTTAATTTCAGCCTGGACACAAGTTGCCGGGCTCGGCCAAGCACTACAACCAACTCCCACTGCTCGAGAATATCCAATATCATAAGTATAATTTTTAAATTCTGGAAAAGTCAGCCCTGTAGCTTCATTTAAGTCCCAAAAACTATCCCCATTGTTGTTTTTTTGATCTATCAATTCTTCGACTACTTTTTCAGCCAACTCACTAGCTTTTTTTCTTTGTAAACTAGCAGTTTTTATCCCAGTCGATTTTACTAACAAAGAAATTGTCCCCGAAATCACTAACACCGTGACCCCAATAGAAAAAATTATCTCTACAATACTGATACCTTTTTCAGTTGACATTAGTTATTTGTCCAAAATTATTAATATTAATCGATCTTGTATTTGTTCCTCGCGACAAAGTGACCACCACTGTCATTGTAGTGTCGTCACCAGTACTTGTTTTCAATTGTCCAGTACTTTTAGCAAAACCAAAATCACTAGTTGATGAAATACTTATCCCCACAGGTACTGTTTTTGTTGAATATGGCGATTCGAAATAATCAGTCGAACCGTCAACCCCAGCAATCGTAATATTGTTACCAGAAAAACTAACCCGAACGTAATCAAGCCCCGTACCTTTCCCAACCGGTAACTGTTTTGTGATTGCATAATTCCTTGCTAATTTTAGGTGGTTACCTACCTCATCCCTAACCGACTCCAACTCTTTAACTCCATTAAAACTGTTCAAAGACATCGCCCCAACACCTGTCAATATCATTATGATACTAACAGTAACTATCAATTCTACTAAAGTAAAACCACAAAATTTTTTTTTCATTTGTTTTGCTAATTACTACTGACTATGTATTAGAAACTATCTATGGATTTTTTAACCGATAATTACAATTTCCTCCAGATGGTCCGCAAGACCCAGTTCCACAATTAGACGATGTATTAGTTGATCCCAAATCCTCCATTTGGGCACACAAAGTATAACCAACCCCAGCACCCCCAACTCGATAATAATATGACCAACCAACCCCTTTCGGATCTGTCGGAATTTTGTCCAAATATTCACCAGTTAAGCCGACTAAAGCACTTGGATAAGAATAACCAATTTGCCTAGCTGCCTCCAAAGAAATTCTAATTTTTTCCAAATCTGCTGCCCTCCGGCTGTCTCGAGTTTTTTTGTTCAGTCCACCGTAACTTACCACCGCCACTGCCGTCAACACCGCAATTATCGAAACTGTTACCAATAACTCAAATAGAGTAAATCCACCGTTTTTTCTTATTTTTTTTATCTTCATTTTTATTTTTTTACTATTAACTATTAGCTACTTACTAATTAACCAATCTATTGTTGATTGCCAACACAAAAATAACAATCTGCACCCAAAGAACAATTTGTTGTAACATAACCAGAACAACTTCGATTCTCGTTATTTCCGCTTTTAGATTTTTCCATTTTGCTACAAAAACAATAACTTGTCGCAGTCAGTGCCACCCTTGTGTATGTTTCTCCAACACCACCAGAGACACTTGGACCACCAGGAAACTTTTGAAGTATCTGTTGACCACCCGGGCCAGTCCAGGCTATATTTGTCGATGTCGGATAATTACTGTTGTTCAACATATAGTATTGCTCTGCCGCATTTTGAATCGCTTTCAAATCTGAAATTCGTCGCTGGTCTCGACCATTTTTCTGGGCGTTCGAAAAACTAATTGACAAAACCACCGACAAAATTGCAATAATCGAGATTGAAATCAATAATTCAACTAAAGTAAATCCTCTCTTGCTCATAACTGGTTTTTCTAGAAATGAAAAATCCTTATCTACTTTTGTTATTTTAATCATACTTTTTATGGAGTTGGTAACATACCACCAGTAAGTTGAGTGTTTGAACTAATAATTGCATAACAGCATCCCTTATCAACCGCATAAACCGAACCACAAGCACCAGAGTTACAAGCCCTATCCTCAGGGTTTTCCAGGTTGGTAAATAACCAAAAAGACTTACCAGTCGACGAGACCACATACTTAATTTGTTGCAAATCATCCTTCATTTCTTTCGGCATTTTTTTTATGTAAATATTTCCTTTACCATCATCAAGTTGACCTTGACCATAAATCAAACCATTAACCCCAGTAGTACCAATACCATCGTCCGAAGGATACACGCCATTATCTGCATAAAAAGAATTTAGCGCATCCGATATCGATTTCAATTGGATTTTTCTGGCAGCATCTCGAGAATTTTTTTGCGAATTGACATATCCACCAGCCAAAACCGAAGTTAGTATCCCAATTATTGAAATTACCACTAACATCTCCACCAAAGTAAACCCGAATTTTTTATTTATTTTTTTCATTATTATATTTTTGCTACTTACTATTAGCTAAACGCTATTTACTAATCTATTTTGCGCAAACAGCATAAACCTTATCTAGCGTTGGCCCGACCCCACAATTAACCTGTGACCGAACATCGTCATTCCCAGCCCCAACTTCCAACATTTCCACCACAACAAAAGAATCACCACCACCAAGATAATTAAAATATGTCGTCGTTGGCCCCAAATCAACCACATAACCACTTGCCCCAAGGACACCACTTAAATTAGTAGGATAAGACTGGTTGTCGTTGTAATACATCCTCAGGGCATTTTTTAAACTATTTAAATTTTGAATCGTTTGGGCATCTCGAGCCCTTTCTCTTGATCCCACAAAATTCATAACCAACACAGTGGTTAACACCCCGATTATTGAAATCACAACCAATAACTCAATCAAACTAAAACCTTTATTCTTTTTCATTAATTAATTCTACTCATAAATTGAAATTCATGCAAATTAGATCTCGACTCTTTTAATATCTTGTTACTACTTACTACACATCTATTTCACCGTTTCTGCCATCAAAGTATGTTTGTAGCAATAATTTTGTCCACCACACTGCCATTTGTCTTTTTGACATTCACTATCAGATTTGTTTTCTAAATCTGCCAAAAGAGAAAATGATTTTCCGTCACCTTCGACTAAATAACAATATTTTTTACCCAAATTATTTTCTTGTGGTAACTTTTTTAAATAGACATAATCGCCGTCTTTCCATTCTTTTCCCCATAAACCATTAATCATTTCTTCGTTTGGCAAAACCCCATAATCAGCATAGTAAAGTTTGATAATCTGTCCCAACTCGTTTAAACTGTTTTTTTTATCCACATCTCGAGATTTTGCTCCCGCCAACTGAAACTGTTTAAACGTAATCCAACCCAATATCAAAACAGAGACCCCAATAATTAATAGTTCCTTAATAGATATTTTGTTTTTCATAATATTATGGGCAACCAGAACCGTTACAACAATAAGAGACCTGGCAACCAGGTCGTACGTCGCCTTTGTAACATTGAATATTACCAGCGGTAACACATACACCGTTTACTACCCTACCACTACCCCCGTCTTTAATCTCCCAAAGACAATCATCCCCGCCGCAACTTAAATCAACAATTTCACTTTCATACCATAATATATTTGAACTCGAAACCCCATAATTCACCTGTTCTTTTCTCCCAGCATAAACCGAATAAGTACCATCCTCATACCACCTAATCGGAATATGTTTGTCTTTAGTATTATCTAGTTTTGTTACCACCTTAAAAGTATCTCTATCAATAATATTAAACTCATAAAGTTGATTATTGGGACCACAAGGCCATTTCTTGAAATAAGACTGTACTTCAGGGATAGCTTTACCACAATTATCAATTATATTCCAGGTTGAGACACCAATTGCTGAAGGATAAGTTCCCTTGTCGTTATAATATCTTTCAAATGCTATTTTTATCTCTTTTAAATCATTTTTTCTTCGTGAATCTTGAGCTTTATTAACTAAAGCAATCGGATTTAAAACACCAATCATAATTACCCCCATAATCGACAATATTGTAAACACTACCAATAGTTCTACTAATGTAAAACCTTTCTTTAAACCAAACTCTTTCACCATAGTTTTTTATTTATATATTATTCTAATAATATTTTATCTTAAATATTTACTAATATCTTATATATAAATTTTGAATTTAGTTTTATAAACGATCGGTATAATTTTTTACCTGAAAAGCTGAAAAGCTGATAAACTAATTAACTGTTCACCCCAAAACCAAGCCACCAAGGTGCCAAAAATCAAAAACGGACCAAACGGTATTTGAGTTTTTTTTGTCGCTTTTTTTAAAATCATCAAAATTAAACTCATCGCCGCTCCAACTATAAAAGCAGTATAAAAAGCTACAATTATTTTGGGATATCCCAAAAATAACCCCATAAATACGGCTAACTTTACGTCCCCAAACCCCATACCTTTCTTTTTAGTAATCAAATACAAAAAATCCAAAAACAAAAACGACCCCAATGCTGACCAAATATAAGTCCAATCACCAAAATATCTTGAAATCCAGAGAACCAGAGAACTAGAGACCAAAATTACTGTCGAAAAATCTGGCAATATCATATACTTCAAATCGAACACGGCACTAAACACCAAAAACACAATTATTAAAAAACTTATACAAAGTTGCACTATTTTCCAAAAATTTATTAATTGGAAATTAGAAATTAGAAATTGGAAACTTAACAGGAATAAAATTCCTGTGGTAAATTCCACAATAGGGTAGAGGATTGATAATTTTTTGCCACAGCACCTGGTTTCCCCTCTTTGAATAATCCAAGATATTACCGGAATATTTTCAAACCAACTTAATTGCTTTCCACAATAATCACAAAAACTTCTTCTTTTACTTTTTACCTTAAACTTTCTACTTTCTAGCTTGTAATTTATCGCTACGCGATAAATAAGCATATTTACAAAACTGCCACAGCACAACCCTAATACAAAAATAATTACCAACAATAAAATTTCCATATATTATTCTAAATATTTTCCCACTCTTGTCAAAGAGGGGGTAAGGGGGGATTGCATTTTCACCAAAAACCCCTCCTTTCGGAGGGGTTTAAAATTTACACAATAACCAAATTATTGAATATCACCCTCAGGTACACACAACAAATTCGCACTAACCGCAGCTGGTTGAACTGCAGTATCAACAGTCCAATCTGTAATACTTGCACAAGTATTACCTCCAGCGCTCTGACCAATATTTAACAGATACGCGTTAGTACCAGTCCCAGGAGCCATACATTTTAAGTTGGGATTTGGACCACCACCAGTTTTTCTGTTTGCTGATGCCTTAGGGACAAAACAAACATAGCTAGAATCAGTTCCATTGTGATAAATATACATCGCATCCACAGGAGCAGCGTCATCAGCAAAAGGCTCTTTACCCATAAAAGAAGATTTTAATTCTGAAGTCGAAATCAACACACCACCAGAAGCACCCGCGTCAAGTACACCAAAGAGTACATCAGTACTACCAATTGCTACCTTACTAGTCGTCGATACTGCAACCGCAGACGGGGCAATTCCGACATTCCAAGGGTAAGCATTTTGAGAAGCATAAAATCTTTCCAAGGCGCCCAAAACTTCGGCGGCATCATTTTTAAACTTTGCATCTCTAGCTTTATTAGTTTGTTCAATTGGGTTTATCGTTGCCAACACAGCTACTGACAAAATCGCAATCAAGGCGATAACGATTAACAATTCTACTAGGGTAAAACCCTTTTCAAAAAATTTTCTTTTTTTCATTTTCAAAATTATAAATTATTAATATCTTAATATCATTATTTACCATTAAAATTGTGATGTCAAGTTATAGATTGGCATCATCACCGCCACCACCAAAAAAGCCACTCCAAGCCCCAACAAAATCATAATAATTGGTTCAATAGCCGATGTTAACGATTTAACTGATTGCTCTGCCTCGGTCGAAAAATAGTCTGATACTCTTTTAAGAATTTCATCAAGCTTACCAGTAGCCTCTCCTGTCGCCACCATTTGATTTACAATAATAGGAAAGTTTCCGGTTTCTTCAAACGAATTGGCAATACTAAAACCCTTTTGGACTCTCTCAGCAATATGTAAATAAGCATTTTGGTACAGTGCGTTACCAGCGACATTTGACACAATCCTTAAGGCTTCTACTAGCGGTATACCGGCGGCCAAAAGCATTGACAAAGTCCTTATTGTATCAGCCAAAAGACTTTTTTTGGTCAACTCTCCCATAATCGGAATTTTAAATTTTAGAGTATCTATCTTCAATCTAAATTCAGGACTTTTTCCTCCAACTTTTAACGTCATAACCCCTCCAACTACCAAAAAAACCAATACAAACCAATATTTTGTAAAAAATCCCGATATTGCCATTAATGCTTTTGTTGATCCAGGCATTTCCGCTCCAAAATCAGTAAACAATCCCAACAGCTTAGGAATAACAAAAATCATCATTATGATAACAACGGCAATCATTCCGATTATTACAATTATTGGGTAAATCATAGCCCCCTTTACTTTACCTTGAAACTCGCTTTGTTTCTCCAAATTATCCGCCAACTTGGTCATTACTTCTTCCAACACCCCAGCCTCCTCACCAGCATCAATCGAAGCTATGTAAGCTTCACCAAAATATTTTTTATACTTTCTAAGCCCATCCGCCAAACTCTTACCTCCACGAACATTGTTTAAGGTATACTCCAACACTTCTGACATCAACGATTTTTTGTCTAATTGATTTTTTAATAACGACAACGAATCGGTCAAAGATAGCCCCGATGTCATCATTGTCGACAATTGTCGAGTAAAAGTAGTGATTTGTTTAATACTAATTCTTGAAAAAAAATTTTTATAAACCTCACCAAGGATTGTATCCTTGACTTCAGCCAAAGAAATCAACATCAATCCATTATTTTTAATTGACTCCATCGCCTCGCTTTTATCATGGAGGTCCAACACTCCTTTGACCATTTTTCCATTCCAATCTCTGGCTTTAAATGTATATTTCATATTATTATATTATTTTTCCTTAGTTTCGACTGAAAATCAACCATATTAACAACAAAATTTTTAGCAACATCCTCAGATACCTTTCCGTCCAATACTAATTTTGCCAAATAACTATCCAAAGTAACCATCCCAACATCAGCGCTAGTCTGAATTACATTATCCAACATAAAAGTTTTTCCCTCCCTAATAATATTTTTTACTGCTGAGTTTACCAAAAGAACCTCAAAAGCTGGAACCCGACCACCACCAATTGCTGGGACTAATCTCTGAGAAATAATTGCACTAAAGACTGATGCCAACTGAACTCTTATCTGATCTTTTGCGCCTACCGGAAAAACATCAATAATTCTATCTATTGTTTGTGAGGCCGAATTAGTATGCAGGGAAGAGAATACCAAATGACCAGTTTCAGCGATTGTCAAAGCAAGTTGAATTGTTTCCAAATCGCGCATTTCTCCAATAAAAACAACATTTGGGTCTTGACGCAGACACGAACGCAAGGCTGCATTAAAATCACGAGTATCACCCCCCAACTCTCTTTGAGAGATTATTGATTTTTTGGGTTTAATTAGATATTCCACCGGATCTTCAATCGTCACAATATGGTCGTTTCGGGTCATATTAATTTGATCTAGTAGGCAAGCAGCTGTGGTAGATTTTCCATGCCCAGTTGGACCAGTAATCAAAACGAGGCCCTGTTTTTGTTTTATAAAATCTTTAAAACTAATTGGTAAATTCAATTCTTCAAAGGTTGGAATTGTTGAAGAAATTATTCTCAGGGCACAGGCTGGTGTCTCTTTTTGCCAATAAGCATTGGCCCTAAATCGAGCATCTATAGCGTCAAAAGAAAAATCCAATTCTTTGTTGTTTTTCAAAGTTACTTTTTGTTCTTCAGTCAGCAAAGAATCAATCATCTCAATAATCAAATTATCCTCAACTTCAGCCCAATTTGGAGCATTAACCAAGTCACCATTGATTCTAATTTTGGGCACCACTCCACACATCAAATGGATATCAGACGCCTTGTTGCCCAAATCCAAAGTGCTGCCATGGAAGACGGGATGTTGTCGATGAAACAAGACGGTTATGCCAAAGTCTTGGAAGGCGTAACAACTATGGAAGAGGTTGTCCGAGTGGCACAATATTAAATTAGTAAATTAGTAATTAGCTAATAGTAAATAGCAAAATAAAAAAAATATGCATACAAAACTAAGAGAATTACTGTCTTTGGCGTTGGCCAACAAGGCGTCTGATATCCATTTGATGTGTGGAGTGGTGCCCAAAATT
>JAEHHB010000078.1 GCA_019248165.1 Candidatus Shapirobacteria bacterium S2_F12 | reverse complement strand
TTTTTGAGATACTTCTTTTAGAGAGACTAGATTATTTTCGTTTTTGGAAAGATAAGAAATAAAAATAATACTATATTCAACACTTTTGGGGATGGTAATCATAAACTTGCAAGAGAATCTTTAATCTTTTTGATGGCCTCAAGGCCGATATAAGCGCAACGCTTACGAACACTACTTAGCTCTATCCCCATTTCGGCTTCGATTTGGGAACCACTCATATTGACAACGTCTGTTACTTTTTTACCTTTGATTAGGTCAATTAAAATATCTGTGGCAGCAGTAGAAATGGCACAGCCGGTGGCGATAAATTTGGCGTCAGAGATAATCCCGTTGTCAATTTTTAACCAAATATTAATCTTGTCACCACAGAGAGCATTAACTTCTTGGACCTCAATACCACCGGTTATTTGACCAGTATTTTTGGGGTTTTTGTATCTGTCTAAAACAATTTGTTGATATAAATCGTCCATAAATTAGGTAAATATTTTAATAGATTCTAAAATACCCTTAATTAAAATATCGATGTCTTTTTTAGTGTTATAAATTCCCAGACTAATTCGAGTCGAACCAGAGTCTAGTCCAAATAAATGATGAAGTGGCATGGCGCAGTGAAACCCAGTTCGAACAGCGACGTTGAACTGGCGAGAAAGAATATCTCCAAGGTCGTGAGGTTGAGCTAGTTTTGGTTGATTAAAAACGAAAGAAATTACTCCACTTCGAAAGTCTATGGGGCCAAAAATTTTAATTTGAGGAAGTGAGTTTAACTGCTCAAGAGCATAATTGGTTAAGTTTGTTTCATGGTCAATTATTTTTTGCCAACCAAGACTTTTAAGAAACTTTATGGCTTGACCCAGGCCAATTACTTGAGCAATTGGTGGAGTGCCTGGCTCTAAATTTTGAGGTGGGTCAACGAAAGTTGTTTTGTCCCAAAAAACCTCTTTTATGGTTCCACCACCAAAAATTGTTGGGGTTAAAGTGGAGAGAATATTTTTTTTGATATAAAGGATTCCAACACCTGTGGGCCCATAAAGTTTATGACCAGAAAAGGCAAAAAAATCGACACCTAATGATTTAACATCAACCGGGAGATGAGCAACACTCTGGGCTCCATCGACAAAAACTAAAGTATTCGGGTTTATTTTTTTGATTAATTGGACAATTTCTTTAACTGGGTTGATGGTCCCTAAAACATTACTAATGTGAGTTAATGAGACAATTTTAGTTTTTTGAGTAACCAGGGTAGTAATTTGAGAAACATCCAATTTAAAATCGGAAGTAACTGGAATATATTTTAAGGTTGCCTTTTTCTTGAGAGCTAGCTGTTGCCAGGGAATTAGGGTCAATAATAACGAAATTATTTAAATTGATAAAATAATTTCTCCAAAAATCTTGGGTTAATTGTTCGAAATCATCAAAATAACAAATCTGTATTCC
>JAEHHB010000077.1 GCA_019248165.1 Candidatus Shapirobacteria bacterium S2_F12 | reverse complement strand
TGTTTTGTGGTTGGAAGTATTGCTGGTGAAGGTGTTTGAGTTTTGTTGAAGAAATTTTTTGAAGCGTGTCGATATTCCCAAGTGGGTCTTGGGTGTAAGGGTGATTTTCTCCAAAAATTATTTTATCGTTTTTGTCAAAAAACCTAGTTTCTGGTCTGTCCCAACGGGATTTTATTTCTTGAGTAACGACACCGATTTCGTTTTGTATTTTGTTTTCTGGAAAAATTGGATAAAAAATTGTTTCTTCAAATGCTTTTAGTCCTTTATTGAAGTTTATGTCGGGAACTTCTAGATAAAAATTAATTTTATCCCCGCTGGTTGAAGCATTAGTATTAATACCATTATCTTTTGCATAAGACATCATTTCTTCAGACGAAGGTAACATTCGGTTCCCATGAAAAAGCATATGCTCTAAGAAATGGAAATGGCCTCGGTTATTTTTGTTTTCGTGCCAGCTTCCACATTTGATTGTGGCGATAATTTGAACACTGCGGACACTAGCAATCGGATAAATTACAACCTTGGCTTTGTTTATATATATAGTCGTAGGTTTAGTCATAAAAGGATTATACTCGAATTTTGTTTATGCTATCATTTAATGATGAGAATAAAGAAAAAAACAGTTACAAAGGCTATTTTGATAGTGACTATGGTGGTTTTATTGTTGTCTGGAATGACGCCATTTTTAATGGTTATGATAAATCGGTAAATGATTTTTAGAAAGAATCGTAGAAATTTTAATCGAAATATAACTAAACTGAAATTAAATTTTAGTTTAAAAGAAGTATTTAGTAGCCGAAAATTTTGGTTAAACTTTTTTAAAGTCTCTTTGGTTTTGATGGTGATTGGTGTTGTGGCAATAATCGGTTTGTTTGTGTGGTATTCACGTGATTTACCATCACCAGAAAAGGTGGTCAGAAGAGATGGTTATTCAAGTAAGGTCTATGATAGAAATGGCAATATTTTGTATGATATTTTCGATCAAGGGAAAAGAGACCCGGTGTTGTTTGATAAAATCCCCGATTATTTAAAACAAGCGACGGTTGCTGTTGAAGACAAAGATTTTTACAAACATAAGGGCTTCGATCCTTTAACTCCGCTAAGAATTATTAAAAACTTCTTCTATTTTGGAAAAGTCACCGGAGGCTCAACTTTGACACAACAATTAACCAGGACAGTTCTGTTGACGACTGATAGAAGTATTAACAGAAAAATAAAAGAATTAATTTTATCGATTCAAATAGATGCAAAATATAGTAAGGATGAAATTTTGGGGATGTATTTAAACGAAGTCCCTTATGGTGGAGCTTCCTGGGGGGTGGGTCCGGCAACGGAGCAATATTTTAACAAACCAGTCAGTGAATTGAATTTGGCCGAGTGTGTTATTTTGGCAGGACTTCCTCAACTCCCAAGTGTTTATTCTCCTTATTCTAAGACTCCAACCGCTTATAT
>JAEHHB010000076.1 GCA_019248165.1 Candidatus Shapirobacteria bacterium S2_F12 | reverse complement strand
GCTTCAGTAAGTTCGGTTGGGTTAAGAAGTTTAACCCAGCCAAATTTGCGTTGATCATTGAAATACAACTTGGATTTATCAGAAAAGGTAAAAACAAGACGGGTGGATTTGTTGGGCAAACTATCAAAAGCGTCTTTGGTTGGATGACCCAAAGAAACCCCCTCATAAATAATTTGTCCGGTCATTTTAAGATGAAAAAGGAGGATTAAATTATTGCTAAGATGGATTGATAGTTGTTTACCTAGACGAGAGGTGGAAATAATTTTTTGCCCTTCAACCCCTTCGACATGCTCAGGGCGAGCAATAAAAGATTTTGGGGTGAGAATTTCCAGTTTAGTAATTTCTTTACCAATTAAATGAGATTGTAAAAATAGTCGAACAACTTCGACTTCGGGAAGTTCTGGCATGTTTTAGTTTAATAGATAAGTAGATAAATAGATGAGTAGTTTAACACTAGATTAGGTCGTCGAGGTCGATGACGGAAATACTTTTGTTGCGAGCGAGATGGTCGATAGCTACTGTCATATTGGCTAAATTATCTTTTATTTCAGACAGAGAGTTAAGGTAGGTTTGGGTAGAGGAAACATAGCCCATAATTAGGACCAAATCCGATATCTGTTTAATCCCGCCATATATAGAAAAAATACAAAAGACTAAAATTAGAGAATAAAAAAGGACGGCACTATTTTGAATAGAAAACCATTCCCAAAAACTCCAGTTTGAAAGACGAGTAAAATGTCGAGTAAAAGTTTTTTGTTCGAGATCAACGTCATCGGATTCCTGAAGTTTGGCATAATAATTTTCAATTTTGGTGTTTTGAACGTCACGAAGCTCGGTGTATCTTTGAGTAGTGAAATAATCAATTAACAGATAAATGGAGATATAGGCAACCTCGAGAACAAAAATTTGTTTATCTACAAACAAAAGAACAATAGGAATAATTATTAAAGAAACGACACTATCAATCCCTGGTTGGCGGAACAGCATCAAGGTCAAACTACTGGCGTCAGAAAAATTACGAATAGCTTGAACACTTTGGTGTCTTTCTTCTTTATTATCAACCCTAAGGTCTTTAATAAAATAATTATGGATATCAAAACCAACATCACTAATACATTCTTCAAGTTTATAAAGAGACTTTAAGCGAAGATAGTTGTCAATAATACGAACAATAAAAATTATTAATACTAAAATTAAAATTGGTTTTAATTCGGTTTTAGCTTCAAAATCACTAACAACCTGGGAATAAAGATAAATCCAACCATTTTACGGCCGCCCCAGTTGCAACTATCACTGACTTTGACTCCAGAACTTCTCCGTTTTCCAGTTCAACCTTAAATAATTTGACTGGCTGACTAGTTGATAAGCTGACGAGCTTAACTATTCCACTCAAAATCTCCACTCCCAAATTTTTCGCTTGTTGTTGCATATCCATCATCAGCTTTACCCCACCTACACCA
>JAEHHB010000075.1 GCA_019248165.1 Candidatus Shapirobacteria bacterium S2_F12 | reverse complement strand
TTTTTCAATATCATTTGAAACATTTTCCAATCTTGATATTTCATCTTCTAATTCTAAAAAAGTTTTTAATTGCCTTAAATAATTACAAAATTGTATGACTTCTGTATAGATTATTCTTCTTTCATCTTCTCTATATTTATCTCTGTCTTTTTTTCCAAAATAGAAAATCTGCTTTTTAGTTTTTTTTAGAATCTTAGCTCCTACAATTTCTTTACCATCTTTGTTTGGAGCAGGGATTCTAATTCTTTTATCTTCTATTTCTTCTTTTAAATTTCCATAGACTTTCACAATAATTTCATTTGCGTCTATCATTGGAGTTATTCTATCAAAATTAAATATGAACTGTTCTAATGAAAATTTCAATCTATATTTTTCTATAAATTCATTACAAAATTGAATCATTCTCTCTATTTGTCCTTTATTTATGTTTAGATTTATTTCTAACATAATAATTCCTTTTAAAAAAATTTTTAACAATAAGTTGTAAATATTCAATCAAAAGATTGACTCGCAATTAAGTTCTTCACTTAATCAACAAAGAAAGTATAGTTTATTTTAGCTTAAATATACCTTAGACCATAAAAATATACTTTTAAGGTAATTTTTAATGATAACATCATTAAAAAAGAAAAATAACTAAAAAAAGCCAAAATAATCGCACTTTTTTTAAATCCAGCTACTTATAACTTATCATAGCCCATAAGGGCAATAATATTTTATAAGGAGTTCTAATATGAACAAATCTATCATACTAACAATTATTGTTATATTAGATTCGTTATCTACTGTAATTACTAATACAAAAATTTTTGTGGAAATGTTTAGCTGACATTTCCAACAAAAACGGGGGTGGCACCCCGTTATTTGTATTAGTGATTTTACATTGAGGGAGCTTCCTTATCTCTGTTTAATTTTTTAAACAGAGATAGGAAGCGGTATATAAATCGCGGTTAAATCAAAAGATAGCCTAAATATGGCACTTTTATCGTGTCTATTTTTGCTATTTTTTGTATAAAAATATGCTAAATTTTGCTTAATCGCTTTTTTAAAATCTAACAAATACTTAAATCAAAAACACCCACGCCAAAATCTTCTGCCCGTGTTTTTTAAGTCTTTTTATTTCTACTTTTTCACTGCCTTTTAACTCTCGTTAATGCTAATTTGACATTTCGCTGATATTGTCTATAAATAAATCACAGGTCTAAACCTCTGTTAAGAAATAAACAAAAAATATCATTCTCTTTTAGAGTTTATTGGTTAAACCATTAAAGGAGTTATAAAAATGTTTACTCAAAAGAAAAAAGCCTATTATTCAAAAATATTAGGATTTAAAACAATAGAAGATTTTGAAGATTTTGCTAAAAGATATTTAAAATATTTAGAAAATCAAACCTTAACAAAAAATAGAATTATGACGGGATTTTTTATTTTGATAGAAATACAAAAGGAAGCTTTAAAAAATAAAAATCTAATCAATTTTGAAAATATTAAAAATAAATATATAAAAAAAT
>JAEHHB010000074.1 GCA_019248165.1 Candidatus Shapirobacteria bacterium S2_F12 | reverse complement strand
TATAGGCAACTATTGGAATAATTTCATTAATTTTATTGGCGATATCGTCTGAATTTGCGATTAACGGTAACTGTTGTTGAATTTCGTTTGAATTCCTAATAGTTTCCAATATTTCTTCCGCCTCCTCCCCTTGCCAATATGGGATATCATCGGTGTGTTTATATTTATTAATAATTTCTTCTACTGTTAAATTTTCAGGGTTACCCAAACTATTCATCAATCTTTTAACCATATAGCCAATTGTGTATGACAATGTTTCATCGATATCCAAAGCCAGACCCTGGATTCCTAAGATTTTCAATTCCTTTTTCAAAGCCAACACCTCTTTGTTTTTTATTATCATCTATTAATCCAAAAAAACGATAGAACTTTTAGGTTTCTCGACTTTTACGAATTCGATTTTTGCTTCTTTCAAAAGATCTTTGACACCTCCAACATCAGGATAGTTACCATAAGTCACGATTCTTTTTATCCCGGCGTTTACCATCATCTTGGCACAAATGATACATGGCGAATGAGTACAATACATAGTCCCCCCTTCAATATCCTGACCATGCTTGGCAGCTTGAATAATGGCGTTTTGCTCGGCATGAATCGCTCGACAAATTTCATGTCTTTCGCCTGAAGGAATTTTTAGTTCATCTCTCAAACAACCCAACTCCAAACAATCTTTGGTTCCTGCCGCCGCTCCGTTGTATCCAGTAGTTACCACCCTCCTATCCTTTACAATTATTGCCCCAACATGATGACGCAAGCAAGTCGACCTTTCAGATACCAAAGCCGCAATTTTTATAAAATATTCATCCCAACTCGGTCTAACATATTTAGATACATTCGTCTTGTTTATTTTATTTAATTTCACCATAAATTTCTTCAATTTGTTGGTTTAAAAAATTAATATCTTTATTATTTACAATTGTAAAATCAGCCATAGCGATTGGTCCACCCTTATTCAACTTCTCCAGCTCTGAATAATCCCTAGATTTAGCATCTTCTCTTGTCAGCGGTCTGTTTCTAAAATCAACACCCCCGTCAATATTTCTTTTTTCTAATCTCTCATACCTAATTTTTGGTGAAGTGTAGACCGCAACTACAACCAAATCGTCATTATAATGATTCTTCAAAATTTTATACTCCTCCCAACTATACAAACCATCAGCAATTACATTTCCGGTTTTCATCAGTTGATCAAATTTGGGTAAATTTAAAATTGCATAAGCAGCCATCCCGTAAGTTTTCCTTAAATCCTCTCTTACAATTCTTTCGTTTGTCTCATTCACTTCCAAATTTCTTTTTTTTAGTTCCTCAATCGTCAACTGTCCAAAACGTATATATTGAAATCCATTTTTTACAAAAAAATCCGACACTACACTTTTACCTGCCCCACACATTCCTGAAATACATACTATTTTACTCATCCAAAACAATTTATCATTAAACCCGCCTCAAAACAAGGTCACTTATTCTCTTTGCTAATATCTCTTAATAAGTTTTCAGCCTCAATTGTACTGATTTCTCTTCCCGCTTGCTCAAAAAGGCTTGC
>JAEHHB010000073.1 GCA_019248165.1 Candidatus Shapirobacteria bacterium S2_F12 | reverse complement strand
AGCACTTATCCACTGTAGCGCAATAGGATTAACAGGATTTACATTATTTTTGAATATTGCATTCTTTGGATTCATTCCACTTCTAAAGAATACTGTTTTACCTAATCTATAGTTTTCTCTTTCTACTGGACTCGGGAAGAATGTTTCATCTATGAACTCTTGATTTACTGCATCTAGCGCCATAATATCTTGTATAGCTCTAGTAGTCTTACCAACAGCTTCTTGATTCTCTTCAAGCAACACTGCATCTGGCTCTCCCATTACTTCACGCTTAACAGGCATATATTTAGCTATTACATATGGAATCTTTTTATGACCAAAAGGATTTTCTTCTAATCTTACTAATACTCCACCAACCCATGTAGCTACTATAGGAACAGTATTACCATCATTATTAATATCCCAGAACCCCCAATAATCATAAGCTTTTAATTTAACTCTTGATTTTCCAGACAACTTAGAATTTCTGGCGCTTTCACCATGATACTCAGAATACTGATACTCTTCTTTATTTTTATCTATAAACTCTATGTTTTTATATATACCTCTAGCTTTAATCTCTTTTGTAATAACTTCAACTCCATCAGGACCAACAGTTTTTACTTCAATTTCTTCTTCTTTGTATTCTTGCTTTTTTAATTCAGAGAAGCTTATTGGATACTCTTCAATTAAGAACTGAGCTTTTTCTATATCACCTTCACATGTTGTATCAATGATAATGTTTGCACTATTTCTAACTTCAATTGTTGGATGATTTACTATAAGCTTTTCAACTTCTACATCTACAAGCTCCGTGCCTTTTTGCATTGGCTCACCAGTTTCAAGCATTGCCTGCATTTCTTCAGGTGACATTTGTCCAGCTTGAACTAGTTGAACCATCATATCATATGACTCTTCAGCTGATGCATACACAGGTCGCTCTTGTTGCTCTATACCTATTCCGTATTCAGTTTTCCAACCAACTTTACATATTACAGAACCTTCATCAACATCTGTTCGGACAATCTCTTCAACCAATTTATCTATCTTTATTTTATGTCTAAATTGATAATTTAGTAATATCTGATTTTGTTCAGCTGATTTATGATCTTCTGGTCCAACACCCTTGATATCAAACAGATCTTGAGTCCCCAATATAGCATCTTCTAAAGCTGCATATTTGTACTCATTTTGTTTTCTAACAAGCTTTGGTCTAGTTGTACTCTTACCAGGTTTTACTTTCTCAATCTCTTTGCCACCATTTCTAATCTCTTCATATCTTAGAAGATTTTCTCTATTTGTAGTTTGGAAATGTGCTGAGTTGGTTCTATCTGTTTCTAGATCATCGAATGTAGGTTCGTTCTTCCAGCTTGTTAACTTAGCTGGCGCTCCATTGGATTTACCTTTATAGAGTGCATCCATATTATTACCAGGTTTTTTCTTTGCCATGTTAATCCTATTTTAGTTAATTGTATTAATAGATTATACATTTCTATTTTACATAGTGTATTTAAAATCTATTTAATACAATCTTAAGTGAAGTTTAGCCGATAATTTTTTTAAGATCAGTTATATTTAATTTATGGAAGAATTTATCGAAATGATTTTTTTC
>JAEHHB010000072.1 GCA_019248165.1 Candidatus Shapirobacteria bacterium S2_F12 | reverse complement strand
ATGTTTGGTAATATGAAGGCTTTGATTACTAAAATATTTTTATTCAGTGAATTAAAATAATTACCGACTCTGGTGGATTCCAGGTTTTTTCGCTCGCCAAAGAACACAATGGGGCAGTGACAATTTGGGTCCAATGGGGTTTGATCGGTTTTGAATTGAGCATTCATAATTTGATTTTTAAATTTGTTTTTATAGTCATGAGTAGAATTGTTGGTTCGATGTAGGAATTGTCCACCCCTGGCCATCCTGGTAGGTAGAGTGCAATCCATTGAGGTAATCCCAAGCCCGAAAAAATCAAATAAGTCGTCAATTTCGCCAACTCCAAGTAAATGTATTGGTTTATTAGCTTTAAGAGCTATAGGTAGGGCGTAGGCAACAGCTTGTCTCATTTTGTTTTTTGGCTCCCCTACTGAAATCCCCCCAATCGCAATACCGTCGAAACCTTGAGAACAAATAAATTCGGCCGATTGTTCTCGTAAATCTTTATAATAACTACCTTGAATTACTCCATATAGTTTTAAATCTTGGTTTAATTTTTGGTTTAGTCTCTTGTGCTCATTTAACGATCTAATTGCCCAGCGATGGGTTCGATCTAGGGCTTTTTGGGCATATTTTTTTGTCGCAGGATACGGGGTGCATTCGTCAAAGGCAATGATATAGTCGGCAGCTAGGTTGTGTTGGATTTGAAGTGATGTCTCTGGTGTAAAAAAATGGAGAGAACCGTCTAAATGTGACCTAAACTCGACACCGTCTTCGGTGATTTTTACTAAATTTCCAGCCCCATTGTGTTCTTTGGCGAGCGAAAAAACCTGGAATCCACCAGAGTCGGTAATTATTTTGCCATTCCAACGGGTAAATTTGTGTAATCCACCAAATTTTTTAATATTTTTATCTCCAGGTCGAAGATAAAGATGGTAGGTATTACAAAAAAATATTTCAATACCGATTTGTTCCATTTCTTGTGGAGAAAGAGATTTTACCGTAGCTTGTGTCCCGACGGGGATAAATGTGGGTTGAGTTAACATGTTCTAGATTATAACATTGGGGAATTTATTGTATAATATAGCCACGATTTTGCCGCAATGCTGTCCTTCGCTTAGGCTTCGGATTGGTAATTGTTTGTAAATAGTACCTTAAAAATGCCGCAGTGGTGAAACTGGTATACACGCAAGACTTAAAATCTTGTGCTCTCAACAAGCGTGGGGGTTCGATTCCCTCCTGCGGCACCTTTTTAGGAAGTATTTAGTATTTGGTATTAAGTATTCGGTATAATTTTTGTTTTATACTAGATATATAAGACTAGATACTAAAAACTGATTTTTAACGGGGATTGGCGCAATTGGCTAGCGTGCATGGTTTGGGACCATGAGGTTGCAGGTTCGAATCCTGTATCCCCGACTCATAAACTACCAAATTTTATTTTGGTAAAATATAAAAGTAACTTAAAAAATGCGGGTATAGTTTAGTGGTAGAACGAAAGATTTCCAATCTCTCGGCGGGGGTCCGATTCCCCCTACCCGCTCCAAACGGTAATGGTTTTGCGTCTTTTCTATTCTCATCAATAAAGTTTAAATACTTTAAATAGGCTAAAACTCTTATGGTTGTATTCTTGG
>JAEHHB010000071.1 GCA_019248165.1 Candidatus Shapirobacteria bacterium S2_F12 | reverse complement strand
CTATTAGACCACTTTCGAGATTTTTTTCCAAATAAAAATTAATAATAATCACCAATAACTCTTAAGCGACATTTGGTATGATTTGACATCTTCAAAAATTACCCACATACTTAATAAGGTTAATAGTTATTTAAAATATGAATCTTAGTCCAGTTACGTCTTTAATATTTGGAATTTTAATCCTTGCTTTCCCAAAATTAATAAATTACCTCCTGGCCGCATACCTGATTATCACAGGGCTGCTTGGACTAGGTATTATTAATCTTTAATTATTTATCATAATATGAACAAATTAAGAGGCAATAAAGTTTTCCGGCTTGTGCTAATCGGTCTTTTAATTCTCTTAGTCGCTTATTTTTTATATTCCATTTGGTAAATAACTATGGCAATCCCAAAATTTAAACCCCTAGCCAATGCTTCTGAAAAAACAAAAAAGTTTTTAAAACCACTCCTAATCGGAGTTGGTGCTTTATTACTTGGTGCTTTTGGTCTAGAGGCCTCAAATACTGATTTTGACTTAGGCAAATTATTTCGTGGTTCGACTTTAGAAGAATCTAAAGTTGCCCGAGATGATTCTGGCAATCTTCTTTACGACAAAGAAGGTAATGTTGTCACAGATGCCACCAAAGGTAAAAAGGCGAGTGATTACAATTGTGACGATTTTACTACTCAGCCAGAAGCTCAAAAATTCTTCCAAAAAATGGGTGGGGTAGACAAGGATATTTATCGTCTAGATGGCAACAAAGATGGTCAAGCTTGTGAAGCTTTACCCAAAGAAGTCAAATAATTTTTAAAAACACCCTCTTGGTTTGATGTCTGACAAAACACATTCATCTTCTGGTCGGCTGTTTTCTGGGTCAACTGTTGATAAACAGGCAATTTTTACTTCACCGGGTTGGAGGTTTATCAAAATGTTTTGTCTATTGATTTCATCGTTAGTACTTTTTTCTCCACTAGTAAGGTTATAAATATCTATCCCACTTGCGTTGTTGGCTATTTGGACAGACGAAAACCACTGACTCATATTGACTGCAACAACCGACCTGGTTTTTGTATCCAAACGACTAATTTCAAACAAAATAGAATTTTGATCTCCATTTTCCGAGTTGATTATATTTATTTCTCCAGTCTGAAATAGTCGAGATCTTCTAATTGCCAACAAATCATCATAAAACCTGACCATATCCTGGTTTTCTTCCTCTTGGCGAAATCTAGACACCTGCATTGGTGGTCGATATCGACAACCAATTTCTTGTCCTTGGTTAACCATAAAAATAGAACCTCTTATCATTGCTGATACCACCGCCCCGGATTTTGAAAAATTTTCTTTTAAAAACTCAACTGCTCGATTCTCGTCATGATTTTCGGTATAAACCACCCAATGTTTTTTTGTTCCGTCTGGATTTTTTAATAAATAATCAAGATAAGATCTTAGGTCACCAACCATTCCAGTGTCTATGGTAGTTTTAATTTTTTTATACAAATCGTGATTATAAATAAAGTCGAAATATTTCCCCAATTCACCCTCTTCCCAATAAGCTTCAGCAATAAACTCAATGGTTTTTTGGTCCTCCAGCGTGACCTTTTTTTTAATTTCAGGAATTGTTTTTTGCCAAAAAGGATTTTCAAC
>JAEHHB010000070.1 GCA_019248165.1 Candidatus Shapirobacteria bacterium S2_F12 | reverse complement strand
GATACTGGAGGGGATATTGAAGTCTTATTAATCCGACAAATCAAATCTGATATTTGGTTGGCCATATCAAAACCTCGTCCAAAATCAGGTAAAAAAATAGTTTTTGACCACAACCTTGTTGGAACAATAATAAAAAGTGACCCAATCACTGGTCAAATCGAAATAAAATTTAATTACAAACACGAAAAGTTTTTCCAAATTCTAAACCAAATTGGTCACACGCCTCTACCTTCTTATATTAAGACTCATCAAAAAGAATTTAAACTTAGGAGTCAGTACCAAACTGTTTATGCCACAAAAATTGGATCTTCTGCTGCGCCCACCGCCGGGCTTCATTTTACCAAAAGTTTACTTTCTAAACTGAAAAAAAAAGGAATCCAAATCGAATATATTACTCTTCATGTTGGTTTGGGAACATTCCAAAATCTTCGTCCCGAAAACATAAAGACAAAGACTCTTCATACTGAATTTTATGAAATCGACAAAAAAACCGCAAAGAATCTAAATTTCGCCAAATCAAAGGGTAAAAGAATTGTTGCTGTTGGCACTACGACTGTTCGCACCCTCGAATCAGCTATCAATTCAAAAGGCAAAATTGACCCAGGGGTGGGATCGACAAATATCTTTATCTACCCACCTTTCAAGTTTAAATTCGTTGACGGTCTTGTTACCAATTTCCATCTACCGAAGTCAAGCTTGTTAATGTTGATCTCTGCCTTTGCCGGTAAGGACAAAATATTGTCAGCTTACCAAGAAGCTGTCAAAAAAAAATATCGCTTTTTTAGTTTTGGTGATGCTATGTTTATTTATTGATATAATCAAACTATATGATGAAAAAACACCTAAAAGGATTTGTTGAATTTATTCGGACTCAGGGAGTTGTTGGTTTAGCTGTTGGTTTTATCATGGGGAGTTCTATCACCAAACTTATCACCTCCTTTGTTAACAATCTCATCAACCCATTAGTTGGGTTGTTATTAGGATCAATCGGTAATCTGGCGGATGCTTATTTCCAAATCGGTTCTGCAAAAATAATGTACGGTAATTTTTTTAATAGTCTTATCGACTTTATAATTATTGCCCTGGTAGTTTATTTTGGCGTCAAAGTCTTAAATTTTGACAGGCTCGACAAAAAAGAAACAAAATAGCTAGCCGTTTTTTTTATCTAATTTATCTACGCAATCGAAGCCCTGCCATTACCCCCGAACTGATATTCATTTAGAGTATGTTGATTATCAACTCGGCATCCTCCTATTTGTAGTGTGTCAATTGTTTTCCATCTAAAAAACCCTATTTTTTCATTAATGTCAACCTTTGTTATAGGAAGCAAGATTGGTTCTTCAAAAAAACACCTAAACTCTGATTTGACATTTTTTATTTTTCGAGGAGGTCTAACAAAGTCCAATGTTAAATGCGGAAAAAATTCATTAGTGTTTTTTTCATCTATTCTTATATAGCTACTTAGTGTCGATTCTAAACCAAAAGACAATTCGCTAATTTTCGCAATTTCCTCACTGTCATCACTTGTTAAAAAAACCGTAGAAGATTTTGAAAAACTATCAACTTTTCTTAATGTAAAAAGAAATGGGTTTTGCCTATTTAACCAGTCCCTAGCGCAGTCGATAAAATCA
>JAEHHB010000069.1 GCA_019248165.1 Candidatus Shapirobacteria bacterium S2_F12 | reverse complement strand
AAAAGATGAAGAGCCTGTGATTGCTACTGGTTATGCTATGGGAACGGAATTAACGGGTAAGGCGACAGTAATGAAAGGAAATTATACTGATTTTAGAAAATCAAAATTAGACAAGGTTGGATATTTACAGACGAATATTTCTTTAGTTGAAGGAATGAGTGGTGGACCATTAACTGATCAATGCGGAGCGGTAGTGGGTATAAATACTCAAGGGTTAGCAGGACTTTCATTATTTATTTCTGGAAGTGAAACAAAAAAATTGATTTCGGAATTTACCGAACAAGATATTAAAAAAATCAAGGTTGATCCAAAAAAATCACCCGAGGATGCAGTAACCGCTTTCTATACTTATTTAAGTGCTAGAAAAATGGCTGATGGTTTTAATTTATTAAGTAAAGAATATTTACAAAAAACTAATTTTGAAGAATGGACTAATCGATTTACAGATATTTTAAATGTTGAAATTTTTGTATCTAAAGCAGATGAAAAAAATAAAAATTTAGTACATGTAAAATTTGGAACCGAAAATTGGGTGGATAATGAAAGTGAAATTCATCTTTATGAAGGAACTTGGGAAACAATTTTAGAAGATGGGGTTTATAAAATGTTAAAAAGCAATATTAAAGAGGTTACCGATCCAGATTATGGGTGGTTTTATGAATAAAAATACAAAAATGATATTATGAGTTATGGCAAAGATTAATAAAACAAAAAATCTTGATGATCCACGAATCAGTGACCCAATTATTGTTAGAGTAGACGCTGCCACTATTGAACAGACCTTGGCGTCTTTTGGAATAACTGCCAGAGTTGTTGAAATAAATTACCGACCAAAAGATACTGAGTTTTGCATTGAGATAGCATTGGGTACTCCAGTGGAAAATGTCACTAGGTTGAATAAAGATATTGCTATGGCTTTAGCCTCCCCTTCAGGAGATGTAGAAATCCTAGCACCACTACCTGGTCGACAATTAATAGGAATAAGAACACCTTATATTAAAGAAATGTATGAGAGGAACCTAAAAGATTATAAACTTAAGCAAGAGAATGAAAAAAATAATCCAACTGTAACTGACGCAACCGACAAAACCAAATCTGATAGACCTGAATTTCCAAAGACGTTTCGAGATTATCTTGCTATGGTTTTTTATATCATCCAAGGAATCTTAGATATAACTTCAGTATTTCTTAGGAAATTAGGTAATTTTATTGAAGGAAGAGAACACTAATATTAATTATTAAAAAAAAATGCTTAACTATAATATTCTCCAAGACAAACAAGATAATTATTCTAGTGATTTAGATCCCCTATTCGATGATGCTGTGAAATTAATAATTGAAACTAGTAAAGCAAGTTCATCTTTGATTCAAAGACGATTAAATTTGGGATATGCTCGATCAGCAAGATTATTAGATCAACTAGAGCAAGCAGGAATAGTGGGAGCAGCAAACGGATCACATCCAAGAGAAATTTTAGTAAAAACCGTCAATGAAGCTTGGGAACATAAGCCTAAGCCACATGTAGAAAAGAAAGAAGAAACTCCTCAAAAACCATCTTTAAATTGGAACAGAACGAATTATGCACTTGATAAAACTGATGATTTTGAAATAGATTTGGGATTAGACGAAAAAGAAAATAAGGTAAAATTAAATTTGACAAAATATGGGAATTTAACAATTATTGGATCTCAATTTACAGCCGTAACTGATTTATTAAATAATATTTTAGTAGAGAGTATGGCCAAGTATTCCCCAGAAGATTTAAGAATTATTGCCATTGAT
>JAEHHB010000007.1 GCA_019248165.1 Candidatus Shapirobacteria bacterium S2_F12 | reverse complement strand
TGGGGAGTTTTTCTGTTTTAGGACATTTTTTTGGAGCAGAATTAAATTCGCTATTTGTAACCGCAGTGCTAACAACACTTTCGTCTTCTGTTCATGACACTGTTGTTACTTTCGATCGAATTAGAGAATTAAAAAAACAAACATATCAACTAGACTGGGTTAAGCTTTCTAACCAAGCCGTAACTGAGACTCTGACCCGTTCAATAAATAATTCAATGACGATTATTTTTATGTTGACTTCTTTGGTATTACTTGGAGGCGACACTACTCGTTGGTTTGCAACTGCATTGTTGGTTGGTGTTGTCTGTGGAACCTATTCCTCGATTGGAGTTGCTATCCCCCTTGTCATCTTTTTCAAAAAACACTCAAAAAAGAAATAAAATAACCTAAATTCTGCAAATCAGTTTTTCAAAGATTAGTTTAACTTTAACTAAATAAGTAATACGTCATTGCGAGAAGTAGTTGCTAGAAGCGACGAAGCAATCTCGTTGGAATTATCACAATCTTTGATTCTTTTTTCTTATTTTAGGGGATTATTTAAACTCTTTAATTTTCTTAATCAATATCTCTCTGTCATTTAATTCTGGTTTCTCTTCAACTTCCTTAAATATTGCCTCTAGGACCTCACCAACCCTTCTTCCTGGTTTTATCTTTAATATCTCCATCACATCGTCACCTTTAATCTTTAAATCTTTTACTGCAAATGGTTGCTTCTGAACTTCTACAATTCTTTTTTTAAAAAGCTCCCATCTCCAACTAGTTTCTTTGGCCCCACTCCCAAGTCTATCCGCTCGTCTCATGGCAATCATTTCATCAATATAATCTAAGGTCACATTTCGGATAAATCTTCTAACCGCTTTATCGGTTTGTGTTTCTTGAACCGTAAACATATGCCACCTAACTAGCCTAAAAAGCTGATCAAGTTCTTTGTTTGATAATTTTAATCTTTTGCCTATATTTACAGAGATTCTAGATCCATAGACTTCGTGATTATGAAAAGTCCGACTTCCTTCTTCTCCTCGCATCGATTTTGGTTTCCCGACATCATGCAACAATGCGGCCAGTCTTGTCACTGGGTTTTTGCTCTCACAATTGTCTAAAGTTTTTAAGTTATGAGTCCAAACATCGTCAATATGGTGGCCTTTTTGGGTCATATTAACACCACTTATTAGTTCGGGCATTAACTCGCCTAATAAACCAGAATTTCTTAGCAAGTGAACACCTTGTGATGGCTTATCCGATAGTAAAATTTTAAAAATTTCATCTCTAATTCTTTCTCCCGCAATATTATTTATTAATTTTGCATTTTTTTGAATTGATTTTAAAGTATTTTCTTCAATATCAAACCCTATTTGTCCAGCAATTCTCACTGCCCTGATTAACCTTAACGCATCTTCCCTAAATCTTTCATCTGGGTTTCCAACAGTTCTGATTAACTTCCTTTTCAGGTCTTTTTGCCCCTCAAACAAATCAACTAGTCTAGTATCCTCAGAAGAAAAGCCTCCCTTTTTAAGGGAGGATGCCCGTAGGGCAGGTGGGTTTAATACTTCAATCGCTATCGCATTAATCGTAAAATCTCTTCTTTCTAAATCCTCCTTTAAACTTTTACCCCACTTTACTTCGTCAGGGTGTCGACCATCACTATAACCTCTTTCTGTCCGAAAAGTGGTAACTTCAAAAATTTCCCCATCTTTCCCTAAAATACTTAAAGTTCCAAAGTTGTTGTTATAAAAACTATTTTTAGGAAACAGTTTTTTCATCTCTTCTGGAGGTAAATTGGTTGTAAAATCCCAATCATTTACCTCACGTCCTAACAAAAGGTCACGACAAGCCCCGCCGACAATATAAATCTCCGCCTTATTTTCTAAAAACTTTGTGATAATATTTTTTACCTTTTGTGGGATTACAATATTTTCCATTCTGTCTTATTTTACCTTATTTTGGTTTTAATGCTTCCTCCTTTTTTAAGGGAGGATGTCCTGATTTATCAGGACAGGAGGGTTTTTATTGGGGAATGATCATAAGACAAAGGGTTTAAACCATCCTAAAAACCCCTCTCTTGCGAAAGGGGTTTTATAAATCGTTTTTAATTTATTTTATACACGATCTGGCTTTGGTAAAGCTTCTTTGACAGCGATATTTCTACCCATCTGTTCAGAATTGTTGAGAGCTTCCATAGCCTTAGCAGCATCTTCTTCGTTTTCAAATTCGACGAAACCGAAGCCTTTGCTTCTTTTAGAAAATTTATCAATGACTACGTTTGCAGAAGTAACTGCACCATAAGCTGAAAAGATCGAATTCAAATCAGCATCGGCCATTGAGAAAGGCAAATTGCCTACAAATAATTTCTTTGCCATGTTGTTTTTTTTAAAACTCCTTAAATACTTTTTATAAAATATAACAGGTTTAAACCTTATCGCCATAAGTTGGCTACTTTTGGCAACTAATGAATAGTATATAACAAATACAACAAAAATGTGTAAAATTATCTACGAATGGCAATAATCGACAAAAACACTACCCAGGAAGAAATTCTTGAACTATTATTAAAAAATCGGAAAATAACAAAACAAAACCGACAAGAATATTTATCTCCATCACCACCACAATCTTTTAGCCTCAAAGATTTTGGTATAAACCCAAAAAATCTAGACGAGTCAACTAAAAGGATAAAACAAGCGATAGAAAATAAACAAAACATTTTAATCTATGGAGATTATGACGTCGACGGTATTAGCGCTACGGCTATCCTTTGGCGAGTGCTTTTTAACAAAAAAGCCAACGTGTTTCCCTTTATTCCAGACCGGGAAACGGATGGTTACGGAGTAAGGGCTACTTCATTCTTTAGGTTTCAAGACCAAAAAAATATAAAATTTGACTTACTTATCACCGTCGACAATGGTATCGTGGCAAATTCTGAGTTAAAAAAAATCTCAGACTCGGGTGTCGACATAATTGTTACCGATCACCATTTGGCCAACCAACAATTACCTGCAAATATTATTAGTGTCCACTCAACTTTGATATCTGGATCAATGGTCTCTTGGCTGGTAGCCAAAAATATTGATGATAACGCTGACTTGGGTTTAGCTACTTTAGGCACAGTTTCAGACTGTCTTCCGCTAAACACTATCAACCGAAACATTGTTTATCATGGTCTAAAATCTATCCAAAACAATCCAAACTTTGGAGTCAAAAAACTGATAGAAATTAGCGGTATTACCCAAAAAAATATTTCGACTTATGAATTAGGTTTTGTAATCGGTCCAAGACTAAACGCTGTTGGTCGCTTATCTAACCCAACCGATGCTCTTCGTTTGTTGTGTTGTACCTCTGATTATCAAGCGTCAAAATATGCGTCAATTTTAAATGATTTCAACAAAGACAGACAACTCCTTCAGCAAGAAAGTATCGATATTGCCCAAAAACAAATAACTGAAATAAAAAATAAGGTGATTTTTGTTGCCCACAAATCTTTCCTTCCGGGTATTATTGGCCTAATCGCTAGCCGTTTTACAGAGAAGTATTATCTACCTTCTATTGTTATAAGTATCGGGGAAACAGTATCAAAAGGTTCTTGCCGATCTATTAAAGAATTAAATATTATTGAAACCCTCAGAGAATTAAACAGTGAGCTAGTCGAACTGGGAGGGCACGCTGGTGCTGCTGGTTTTTCAATTGAAACAAAAAAAATACCTCAATTTAAAAAAGAAATAATTAAAATAATTAATTTAAAGCTTAAAAATAAAATTCTAAAACCAACTAAATTTATCGATGCTAATATGAAATTAAATGCTGTTACCGTTAAAAATTGTCAATTAGTCCAGAAGCTTGAACCATTTGGGATTGAAAACCCTCAACCTGTGTTTCAGTTTAACAATCTTCGTGTTACCGATATTCGATTTTTAGGCCAAAACCAAGAGCATTTAAAATTAAAAGTCGACGACCCTTCAACTCCACAAAATGAAAATATTATTTTAGACTCTATTGCCTTTAAAAAAGGAGATCTTGGTAAAAATTTAAAAGTAGGTGACACTATTAGTTTTACCGCTAAATTAAACCTTAATATTTGGAACGGAAATGTTTCCCCTCAGCTAATAGTCAATGATATACTATCTCTATGACTAGAATTTTAAATAGCGAATGTATCGCACTTGTGGGTAAAAAGGTCACTATAAAAGGATGGGTAAATAGTGTCCGAAGTTATGGAAAACTAGCCTTTGCTGATATCCGAGACCGATCTGGTTTAATCCAGGTAGTCGGTGGTCTTGATGTTGGCTCTCTAAAAAATGAATTTGTAGTTGAAATTACCGGAACAGTCAGAGATCGAAGCGAAAAATATTTTAACGAAAAATTAGTCACCGGAAAAATTGAAATCGAGGCTGAAACTGTCGCTGTTTTGGCCAAATCAGCTGAATTACCATTTGATTTACACCACCCAGAAATCAATATCTCTCTCCCTGTGGCTCTCGACAACCGGGCTCTTTCTTTACGAAACAAAAAAATCCAAGACGTTTTTAAGATTCAAGCTACTATTGTTCAAGCCTTTCGAGAATATCTAAACAGTCTTGGTTTTACTGAAATTTTTATTCCAACTATTGTTGCTGGTTCAACCGAAGGTGGTTCAGAAGTCTTCCCAGTTCAATACTTTGACTATCAAGCCTATTTAGCTCAGAGTCCTCAATTGTATAAGCAAGTCTTAACTTCAATTTTTGAAAGAGTTTTTACTGTTGCTCATGCCTATCGTGCCGAACCATCAGTAACCACTCGACATTTGACAGAATATGTTGGTCTCGATGTTGAAATGGGTTTTATTGAAAACTGGCTTGATTTGATTAAAACCGCTGATGATGTGGTCAAGGTGATATTTAAAGCGGTTTCTCAAAAACATCAAGACATTTTGGACGAATATGGGGTAACCATTCCCAAAACAGCCAAAAACACCCCAGTTATCAAGCTCAAAGACGCGCTTGAGTTAATTTACAAACGAACTGGTCGTGATGTTAGAAACGAGCTTGATATGGACCCAGAAGGCGAACGCGAAATTTGTCGTTGGTCATTAGAAGAATATGGAAGTGATTTGGTATTTATCACCCATTTTTACACCAAAAAACGAGCCTGGTATTCGTATGCCGACCCTCAAAACCCCGATGAAACTTTAACTATGGACTTAATTGGTTGTGGAGTTGAGTGGATTAGCGGTGGTCAACGTATAAATGATTACCAACAGCTTCAAGAGAAAATAATTTCTCGTGGTCAAGATCCAAAAGACTTTGAACTACCCTATGGACAAGCGTTTAAATACGGTATGCCCCCAGAGGGCGGATTTTGTATTGGTTTAGAAAGAATTACTCAAAATATTTTGAATTTAGAAAATGTCCGCCAGGCTAGTCTGTTCCCTCGAGATATGGAACGTATCGACAACCGCCTTGCTATATTTGGTAAAAAGATTGCTAAGATTAAATCAGATGCCTCAGTTCCAAAAAATACTAAAAAATAATCTGTTTGATTGGTTGATTATTTTATTACTTTCGTCTATCAATCTATTCTGGTTGCCAACATATTCATTTTGGTCTATATATCCAAAAAATAATTCAATTGTTAAAAACAGCCAACTTATTGAAACCAAAATACCTCAGCCTCCATTATTAAAACTTTCTCAAAAACCGTCGTTGTCAGCTTTAAACTACATATTAGTTGATGTCGATACTAATAAAATATTGCTTTCACAAAAAATTGATGAAAAAATATTTCCGGCATCAACCACCAAGTTGGCCACAGCTCTTACTGCTCTAAATTTATACCCCCTAGATGAAGTTGTCACTATAAATCAAGAATACAACACAGGTAAAGTGATGGGTCTAAAAGTTAATGAAAAAATAACGGTAAAATCATTGGTTTCTGCTTTACTTGTATATTCAGCCAACGATTCAGCTTTTGCTCTGGCAAATCATTATCAATCTGGTATTTCTGGTTTTATTACTCAAATGAATCTATTGATGTCAAAGTACAATTTAAAAAACACCCACTTTACCAACGTTGATGGTATTCATGATCAGAACCATTTTTCTTCCGTTTACGATTTGTCTCAACTTGGTCGCTTATCTATAAAAAGTCCAATAGTGTCAGAAACTGTTAAGGTAAAAGAATTAATGGTTAGCGATGTTACCAATCAAATACATCATCAACTTTTTTCAACCAATGAATTGTTAGGGATAGCACCAGAGATTGAAGGCCTAAAAACCGGCTGGACTCCTGAAGCAAAAGGCAGCTTTATCGGCCTAATAAACATCAATGGTCATCGAGTAATTAGTGTTGTTTCGCAAAGCGATGATCGTTTCCAAGATACGAAAATCCTGGTTAATTGGATAAAACAAAATGTTACTTGGGAATAGCTATTAGATTATTTCAAATATTCACTTTTTATTGCTGGAACATAAGCCACAAACCCATTATCTCCTTCAAATACAAAAATTGGTTGTAAGTAATTAGTCAAAGCGTTTGGCTCAAAATAAGCCAAGTACATTTTTCTAATCACCACCTCTTTATTTTCCACATTGACAGCAGTCCAGTAGCTACCGGAGTTCATACTATTTATAGCTTCTTGGGCTGTTTTGATTGGGTATGTTGCAAAAGATTCTCTGTCGATATTAATATCTTTAAAATTAAATTCAATTATTTTTCTGGATTGGGTTTTTGACCCAGATATCAATATCGAAACTGAAGTTTTATCATAGTTTGAAGATAACAATTTTAAATCATTTAAATCTTTTCTAAACAAATCAACCCTAACCGCATTTGCTTGTGATTGTGATTCGGTCGCAGATATTGCACCGTTTTGAATTTTCCAATAAGTGACTCTTTTCTGACCGTTTATCAAATCGTCAGTAAGTTTATTTCCTTGACTCAAAAAATTAGACGCTAACTCTATCGCTTTATCTTTAGTGGGTAATTCTTCGGAAACCAATAAAAGTTGGTCAGTCAAATAAGGGTATCTCATTTTGAAATCACCATCCAAGACGTTAACTGTCAAAATTTTATTTAGTACATCGTCTCGAAATTCGTAAATCCCTGGTTTTACTTCGACTGGTTTCATTTCAAATCCAAAACTTGCCGCTGTTTTCTTATCTTCTTCAAGTGCAAGAAAGGTCGTATTTGGCCGGTAGATTATATATACCCTTGATTGATCAGAAAAAGTAGGAATCTCATCGTTGGGTAATTCAAAAGTAAAAGTTTTAGAATCTACTTTCTGTTCAGTAAATGTTATTTTTGGTAAGACACCATAGGCAACTGTCGGCGGGTAATATGGTGGATTTGCTACGGTATATGCCTTATACAAGACCTTAGAAAAACTCCACAACAACGAAATAGTTATTAGGCCAATTCCTCCAAATTTTATAATTTTACGACTAGTATAAGCAGTCTGTGTTAAAGACATAAATTATTTTACACTAAATGGTAAAATAATAACCATGATTGATAATGGTGTTGTTCGAACTCGTATGGCCCCCAGTCCAACCGGGGAATTACATATTGGAGGCCTAAGAACCCTGCTTTATGATTACGCTCTAGCCAAAAAAAATAAAGGCCAATTTATCCTAAGAATTGAAGACACAGACCAAAAAAGATTGGTGCCAGGCTCACAAGATAGAATTTTACAAGTCATCAAAGATTATGGTTTAAGTTGGGACGAAGGCCCTGATATCGGTGGTTCTTATGGCCCATATATACAAACTCAACGTTTGGAGATTTATCAAAAATATATTAAAGAACTATTAAATAAAGGTTTGGCCTATCGTTGTTTCTGTACCGAAGATCGATTGACTAAAATGCGTGAAACTCAAAAGGCCAGCAAACAAGTTCCTCGGTACGACCAACATTGTCTTCACTTAACCCCTGAGGAGATCCAGAAAAACCTAGAAAATAAAATTCCTTATACGATTCGAATGACAATACCTCGTAATCAGACTATAGTTTTTGAAGATTTAATCCGAGGGAAAATCAAATTTAATACCAACGATATTGATGATCAGGTTTTAATCAAATCAAACGGAATTCCCACATATCATTTTGCCGTGGTTGTTGATGACCATTTAATGAAAATTACTCATGTGTTCCGTGGCGAAGAATGGCTAACTTCAGCCCCAAAACATCTTTTGTTGTATCAATATTTTGGCTGGGAACCCCCTTTGTTTGCCCATCTTACTGTTTTGTTAAATCCAGATGGTAAGGGTAAATTGAGTAAAAGAACTGGATCAACTCACGCTCGAGCTTTCTTAGACGAAGGTTATCTGCCAGAAGCCATGCTCAATTTTTTAATGCTACTTGGTTGGAACCCCGGTGATGATAGGGAATTTTTTACCCTCGATGAATTTGTTCAAAGTTTCAGCTTAGACCATCTTCACAAAAAATCACCAATTTTCGATCGTAAAAAACTAGACTATTTAAATGGTTATTACCTTCGCAAAAAAACCAATCAAGAATTGTTTGAATTGTTCAAAAAATATCTACCCAAAAGCACTGACGATCAATTAGAAATATTAATCCCAGTCTTAAAAGAAAGAATTGTTAAACTATCGGATTTAACCACTCAGACAAAATTTTTATTTGAAAATATTGAATACGAAAAAGAACTATTGCTAAAAAAGGGGACAGATTCCAGTTTGGCAATAGATATACTAACCAAGACAAAAAATTTAATACTAGGACTCAACTCTTTTAATTTTGAAATACTGCAGACTAGTTTGATGAATTTAATATCAACAAACAATTGGAACGTTGGCGAATTTTTCATGGTGTTTCGTGTTGCCATTTGTGGTTCGGCGTTTACCCCCCCAGTAGTTGAGTGTTTGCCTGCTCTAGGTCAAGAAAAGACAATTGAGAAATTATCAATCGCCATCAACAAATTGTCTTAAAAATTTATTACAATAATTTGTGGTTATTATATTTTTGTTACTTTTTTGGATTTTTACAAAACCAATTTACGGTGCAATTAATCTACAAATAGTAACAGCCCCAAGTAGTTTGATAACTGGTAATAACTTTCCGTTAACTTTTATAATAGAAAACTCAGAACCTAATATCTCATATCACTATAAAATATATGGCGGAATAGGCGATTCAGATACTCAAATTCAAACCTCAGAAAATCTGTCTTATACCACGAACTGGGACAGTTTCCCAACATTTACGGTCGACATTGGTGGAAGTAATGTAATAAGCACTACTGGCTATATAAAACCAAACCTCCCAACTGGTAGTTACAATTTGTTTGTAAAAATAGTAAAAGAAGACGACCATAGTAAATTAAACCTTTCTAGTCCTGTATATATTATTCCCTCTGTTGACAATCCAAAACCTACAAACACTCCCACCGTTACTCCGACCACTGTTCCCACTGCAACCAAGACACCCTCTCCAACACTAACTCCCACCCCGACAACAACCGCTTCACCCACACCAACTACGACCACAACACTTATAAACCCCGACACGGGGATTATTTTAACTGAGTTTATGCCATATTCTTCAATCGAATGGATAGAGATATATAACGACCACGACAAAGCTGTCGAGCTAAAGAATTGGAAGATAAAAGACAACTCGTCAAACACAAAAACAATTCCAGATATGAAAATATCGCCCAAAAGTTATGGTATTTTTGAATTTTCAAGTTTTTTGAACAATGATATAGATAAAATAATTTTAATAAACCACAATAGCCAGGTGGTTAGTCAATTTGAGTACCCCGATGATAAATATACACTAGACAGGTCCTGGTCTTTGATTAGCAATAGTTGGTGTCAGAGTGAGTTTAGCAAAAACGGCTCAAATGTCTCCTCCTGCTATACTCAGCCAACCCCAACCCCCAAATTAACTGAAACTGTTTCACCGACTTCAATCCTCACGCCAACAATAAATCAAGTCAACAATACTTTGTACAAACCAGACGAATCCGCGACGGCTTCTGCAATTTTTACTCCCACAGAAGAATCGGGTTACTATGTCACCCCGACAACATCACTTGCTCCGATTTCTAGTAACCTTGTCTTAGGAGAAACTACCACTGCCAAGAAAAACAACCTACCGCTTGTGTTCATAATTTCTGGAGGACTATTGCTCATATCCCCCGTAATTTTATCTAAACTAAAGAAAAAATGAAAAAAATACTAAGGTTTGTTCCTTCAGTTTTGTGGATGGGTATCATTTTTTATTTTTCTTCACGCCAAACTACTGGTATAGGCGGTAATTCATATTTATGGCGTATTGTTATTTTAAAATCATTTCACATCGTCGAGTATTCAGTTCTAGCCATATTATTGTTTTTTGCAACTAACAAACAAAACCGCACGCTTGTTATTAGTTTGTTATATGCTTTCACTGACGAAATCCACCAGAGTTTTGTTTCTGGGCGTACCGCTACACTTAGAGATATATTTTTTGACTTGTCTGGTATTTTTTTGGGTTTACTAATTCTTGATTTGGTGCTAAAAAATGACCATATCAAAAAACTCATACTTCAAAAAAGGATTAAATAATTTATACTTAATATTGTGAAACACAAGCTATCTTATTACTTTATACCTCAAGAGAAGAACAATTATCGAGCTCAAATTCTAAAAAGTGGATTTTTAATGTTATTGGTTGGCTTTTACATAATCAACCAATCAGTCATAAAATTTATTGGTGCTGTAAAGCCCGGAGTGTTGGGTTATTCTTCCGAGATTACTGCTCAAAAAGTCTTAAATTCTACCAACATTGAACGACAAAACAGTGGTTTGCCTCCGTTAAAATATAGTTCGGTTTTATCAGAGTCAGCCACCAAGAAAGCCAATGATATGTTTGCCAATAATTATTGGGCCCATACTTCACCTTCAGGCACTTCTCCTTGGGATTTTTTTAAGGCTGTTGATTATCACTACTCAATTGCAGGTGAAAATTTAGCCCGTGATTTTTATGATACTGAATCACTTATGAACGGTTGGATGAACTCTCCAACACACAAAGCCAATATCATCAATACAAAATACCAAGAAATTGGAATTGGAGTAGTCAATGGCACTTTAGGCGGTATCAAAACCACCTTAGTTGTTCAACATTTTGGAACACCAATCTCTGGCTCCAATACTAGCAAACCAAAAGAAACTAAACCAAAAACTGCTGTAAATCCAGAAATTAAACCAGAAGTAGTCAGTAATCTTGCCCCAGACAACAAAGTGGCCTCACCAACCAACTCAAAAATTTTATCTGAACAAAAAACTGATTATATTAATCCATTAACAATTAACAAGATTGTCGGTGCTATTATTTTTGGATTGATAATTATTGTCCTCTTTGTCGATGGCTATTTTACGCTTAAAAACGGAGTCAACCGACTTACTGGCTCAAATATTAGCCACATAGGATTTTTACTTATTATTCTTTTATTTATGCTCTACCAAAGGCAGGGAACAATATTCTAATTATGATCATCATCCCAAAAGAAATTAAGCAAAAACCAGTTGAATACATGGTCTTAGCATCAATATTTTTATTAGGGCTATTAATATATTTTTTTGCCGATATAAGCCCGCATTCTCAGCGGCTTGTTGTTTATTTTATGGCCGCTAGTTACTTTTTTTGGAGCATAAACCACCATTATCGGAGGGGGGATTTAAGCGTTTCGATTATTGTCGAGTATTTAGTTATGGCACTTTTTGGAATTGCGCTATTGACTGCTTCTCTGTTCTAAGGACTTTTTAACTTGTTCCATCTGCCATTCGTTTATTTTTTTTGGATCACCACTCAACAAGACTTCTGGTACTTTTAAACCCATAAAATCGTTTGGTCTTGTGTATTGTGGGTACTCGATTGCTCTAATATCTGTTCCACCAACATTTATTTTACTAAAACTCTCGGTTTCGCTTGAGATATCTTTGCCCAAAACCCCCGGTAGTAACCGTGCTACCGAATCGATAATTACCATAGCTGGCAACTCTCCTCCAGTCAAAACATAATCTCCTATCGATATTTCTTCGTCGATCATAAAATCACCGATTCTTTGGTCAAATCCTTCGTAGTGACCAGCAAGTAATACAATATTGTCTAATTTTGCTAATTCTTCTGCTTTTTCTTGATCAAATCTTTTCCCTCTTGCCGACATCATAATCACTCTTGTTTTAGTGATATCTCTTTTTGGTCGCTTATCTTCATTATTGTTGAAAATTGAAAATTGAAAATTAAAAATATCGTCCAATGCTTTATAAACAGGTTCTGGTTTAATCAACATTCCTACTCCGCCACCGAAAGGTTTATCGTCTACCGATCCGTAACTATCAATCGACCAATCACGTAGATTATGTAACTTTATTTTAATTATTTTTTTTTCAATGGCACGCTTTATTATACTTTCCGAAAAAGGTCCAGAAAACATATCTGGAAAAAGAGTGATTATATCGAACTTCATGGTCTATTATATCTCCTAACTCTTTGTTTGATTTCATCATAATGCTTTATCGTATCAACAAGCTTATCCACTGTTGGTTCGATTCCGGTATTTTCCAGTGCCTCCACTGCCAACACATCAAGTCCAATTGCTCCTTTTCGGGGTTTAATATCTCCACAATTGTCTGCATAATAAGTTGTTTTTCTATACTTAATCATCGTAACTTCTCGCGGCCTTTTCCTTGGTTTTCTATTTTTCCCATTTGAGTAACTTACAAATTCACTTATTGAGAAATCAGAGATATTCCCCATATGTTCAAGATAACATAAGTCTGCTTCGTTATTAAGAAATTTTTCAAAATCTTCTTTTTCTGTTTCCGCATCAGCCATTGTTTGAAAGTTCTCCAAAGCATCGTCAAGATGTATATCGAATAGGTCTTTTTCTTGCATTTTTCAATTCTAGCATGAAGGTATATACTAATTCGTATGACAATCAAAGAAAAAAACAATGTTGCTGTTATCGTAATTCCTACCTACAACGAAGCCGACAATATTGGAAAAATGATTGAATATCTCAATACTAAAACATTTGTCGATATTAAAACTAAAATCAAAGGATTATCTCAAAAATGGCAAATGAAAATATTGGTCGTTGACGGGAATTCACCTGACGGTACTGGAAAAATTGTCCAAAAACTATCGAAGAAATACGATAATACCTTTCTTTATACTGAGACTAGTAAAGACGGTATCGGAGCCGCCTATCTTAAGGGTTTTAAATATTCAATCGAAGAGTTAAACGCCGATTTTGTGTTTGAATTTGATGGTGATTTCCAGCATCCACCCGAAACCATCCCTATTATGTTAAAGGCCATGGAAGATGGTTATGATTATGTTATTGGATCACGAAAAATAAAAGGCGGATCCAACCCAAAAGGTTGGGGTTTCAAACGAGTATTCTTTAGTGAGGTTGGTGGCTTTACTGCCCGTTTCATGATGTTTTTCCCCTTTAAGAACTTTTTTAAAGTTACTGACCCTACTACCGGCTTAAAAGTCACTCGCGTCAAGGGTTTTATCGACAAAATGGATTTAGATTGGAAGGGGAGTCGTTTACTAACTCGGAGCTTTGGATACAAACTTCAACTTTTATTTGAAACCCTTAAAATGGGGGCAAAATTTAAAGAAGTCCCACTTCAGTTTCATGTTAGAAATGCTGGTGAATCAAAAATTGAATCCAAAACCGCCAAGGATATTTTTCGGGTTGCTTTTTTACTTCGTTGGCAAGATGATTTTACTCAAAAATTTCTAAAATTTGGAACTGTCGGGGGTGTCGGATTTATTATTAATACTGTTGGAGCAAAGATTTTTAAATCGGCTTTAATCAATGACAGTTCAAATATAAGTCTATTAAACGGAGTCAGCAACGCACTTGCCGCCGAAATCTCAATTATTTCCAATTTTATTTTTAACAATCTTTGGACTTTTTCGAAGGAAAAAATTACCGACAAAAAAGTATTTATTACCAAATTTCTTACATTTAATTTATCCTCTGTCATTAGTGGAATAGTAATACCATCAGTAGTTATTGCCATCCTTACATCATTATTTGGCGATAGGTTGTTCTTGTACCAAATTATCGCAATTTTTGGTTTGACTATCCCCTTAAACTGGATTATCTATAATCAAGTAATTTGGAAAAATAAAACTAAGTAATATTGATATAATATAATATTACTTACTGCTACTAACTAATTACTAATTTACTAAATAACCAAAATATGAAAGGAATTATTCTTGCTGGTGGTCGAGCCACCCGTCTTCGACCTCTTACTACAATAACTTCAAAACAACTTCTCCCTGTCTACAACAAACCAATGATTTATTACCCCATTGAGACCTTGATTAAAGCAGGTATTACGGAAATTTTGATAATTATTGCTCCTGACTATTCTGGCCATTTTTTAAATCTTTTAGGTGATGGTCGCGATTTTGGTGCCAAATTTAGTTATGCAGTTCAAAAGGAACCAAAAGGTTTAGCCGATGCTTTCATTATTGGTGCAGATTTTATCGACAACGACAATGTAACTATGATTTTGGGCGATAATATATTTGATCAAGACTTTTCTCAAGAAATTAATAATTTTAAGTCAGGAGCCATGATCTTTGCTCGAAAAGTAGAAGACCCAAAACGCTTTGGTGTTGTCGAGTTTGATAAAAATATGAAGGCCGTCTCAATTGAAGAAAAACCAGAGTCGCCTCGAAGCAACTATGCTGTGGTTGGTCTTTATACTTATGACAATCGAGTTGTCGAAATTGCTAAAAATCTCAAGCCTTCAGATAGGGGAGAAATCGAAATTACTGATATAAACCGAATTTATCTTGAAAAAGGCGAACTTCAAGTAAACATTTTTGATACTTTATGGGAAGACGCTGGTACTTTTGATAGCCTTCTTCATGTCAGCAATGTAATGGCTCAAAAAGAAAAAGCTAAACAAGTTCAAGGTTAATTCATAACAATGTCATTGCGATCCGCCAGCTGGCGGAGAAGCAATCTCATTGGAATTTAGTAATAAGACTTAAACAGTCACAAGGCTAATATCACTAGTTGACTCACTTTCCATCCAATTGTTTCCATGAATCACCACCAGGGTGTCACCGCTTTCGAGCGGGACAATACTGGAAATGTTTTTTACTAAACTTTTTGGCATCCGAAAATTAGTTTCGTTAAACTTTTTATAATAAGATTCAACTCCAAAACTCATAACTAATCCTTTTACTGTTTCTTTTTTGTCTGTCATCGCAATTATAGGTAAATTTAATCTGTAACGAGAGAAGATTCGAGCCGTATTTCCCGATTCAGTAAAGATTACAACTGCTTTTATTTTTAAATTTTTATTATTTAATATAATTTTTACCGCTGCATCAACCAAAACCTCTGTTGGCGTCTCTGTCTGAATTTCTATTTTTCTAATTTCTTGAACTTTTTCACAAAAATTGGCAATTTCACTCATTTCCTTGACAACCCTTACTGGGTGTTTGCCAACTGAAGTTTCTTCCGACAACATTAACACATCAGTTCCATCAAATACTGCGTTAGAAACATCTGTTGCTTCAGCACGTGTAGGTTGTAAATTTTCTACCATTGACCCCAACATTTGCGTGGCAACAATAACCGGCTTGCTTTCCTTGCGGCACAAATCAATAATTTTCTTTTGCCAATAAGCAAGTTCATTGATTGCAACTTCGATTCCCAGATCCCCCCTAGCGATCATTATTCCATCAGCAACTTTTATAATTTCTTCAATATTTTCTATTGCCATCAAGTTTTCAATTTTGGCAATAATTTTTACTTTGTGGTTAGTTTTACTAAGTAATAATTTCAAAATTTCAATATCTTTTTTACTTCTCACAAAAGATAAGGCGATATAGTCTGGGTCAAGCCGGTCTAGTCTGGCTAGCACCTCTAAGTCATGACTTGGCAAAATAGGCAAATCTAAATCTCTTGAAACAAGGTTCATACTTTTTCTATTTTTAATCGTTGCCTTGCTTTCTGCTTGCAACTCTATCAACTTATTACTTGTTTTTATTACTTTTAGCCTCAAGTCCCCGTTATTTAAAAAAACAAGATTTCCGGTTTTTATTTTTTTAACTGCAACTTCTGGGCTTATTTTGATAGTTTTTTGGTCTTTTACAAATCTGTTGGCAATAAAAAGAGATTCACCTTCTTCAACCCCAATATCGTCTCCATTTTCAGTATCAATACGAATCTCAGGGCCTTGTAGGTCGATCAATATGGCCACTTCAACCTTCATTTTTTCGGCTACCTCTTTTACTCGACAAATTATCTTTTCGTGCCACTCAAATACATTATGTTTTAAGTTAAATCTAAAAATGTTTACCCCCGCTTCGATAAGCCGAGTTATTACTTCTTCGCCTTCAGATGCTGGTCCAATTGTTGCCATGATTTTAGTTTTTTTGTTCATATCGGATATAAAATAATAACATTAACTTGTGATACCATTCCATCATAATGTTGCTATCGCAAAATTTCATCAAATCACCAGATTTAGTTAAACAACTTATTTCTGCAAGTTCCTTAGACTCATCTGATTTGGTCGTCGAGATTGGTCCTGGCCGGGGTGTTATTACTCAGATATTATTACAAAGTGTCTCTGAGGTTGTTTGTGTCGAAAAAGATAAAAACTTGTATACATTTTTGATGAACAAATTCGTCAACCAGCCTAATTTAAAAATTATTAATCAAAATTTTCTAACTTGGAGCTTGCCCAAAAGTCCATATAAAATTTTTTCTAATATTCCGTTTTCAATCACCGCAGAGATCATCGATAAAATATTAAAAAGCCAAAATAAGCCAAGCGAAATATATTTGATTATCCAACTTGAGGCTGCCGAAAAATACCTTTCGTCAGATTCTTTTAATAATCAAGACGCTATACTTATGTCCCCCTTTTATCATATCGAGATTTTGGGGGATATCGATCGCACCGCTTTTACCCCCAAACCACAAGTAAATATTGTTTTTACCAAATTAGTACTCAAGGAAAAACCATTAATAAATTTTGAAGATTATCAACAATTTCGTGATTTTGTAATTTATGGTTTTAATCAATGGAAAGCAAATATTTTTGAAATTTACAAAAAAATATTTTCCTACGAACAGTTTAAAAAAATTAATCATCAGCTAAAAATCAATACTCTTAAGCCGAGTCAATTAAGTGTCAATCAATGGTTAGATTTATTCAATATTTATCAAAAATTTGTCTCATTACAAAAAAAAAGATTAGTAGACGGTTTTGAAAAAAAATATCAATCAAAAATAAGGAAAAAATAGTTTAGTTTTTCTTAATTTGTCTAAATTCGGATTGGAATTTATAAGGAACGATAAAGGTGTATTCATCAGCCATATTAGCTTCAATCATCTTTTTATTTATCAAAGTTTTATTTTCTAGATAGACATATCTTAGTAGCCGGTCATAAATATCTCGGTCATCCTGTGTTTCATCTTTATCTAAATATATGTTTTTATCCTTTATTAAGTTTTCTAGGTATTTTTTCGATTCAATCGCTCGTTGTTTTGTTTTTTCATCCATTTCCGGAGCATCAATTCCAATTAATCTGACTGACTCGACTTTATCTCCCATTTTTACCTCAATTGTATCTCCGTCAACCACTCTCACCAATTCAACAAAATTATTGTTATTTCCCAGGTAAACAAATTCGGCCTTTTCTAGTTTACCAAGTTTTATAGCTAAAAATAAAAATATTACCAACCCTAAAATTATTCCAAGCCAAACTTTTCGTTTCACACTTAAATTTACCACAAATACTAATTACTAAATTATTGTTACCCCACATGGATTCGAACCACAATTACTACGTTCAGAGCGTAGTGTCCTACCATTAGACGATGGGGTAGAAAAGTCCACTTATTATACGACAAATGCTATAATTATAGCCAATGCAAACTATAGAACAACTAATTCAAGAATTAAAACTTACACCAGAGCAATCTGAGGGGGTCAAAGACTATATTAATGGTCTTTTGGTTGAACTTCTTGAAAGTATTAAACAAGATCACATCAAAAACTTTGACGAAACTATCAACAATCTTAAAAACAACTAATTTTTAAGTATATATTTTGGTTTTTCTCTACCAATAGTAGTTTCTTCTCCATGTCCCGACATAACAACTGTGTCTTCCGGAAATTTCATTAATTTTCTTAAACTAACAAATATATTTTCAGTTGACCCATATTCAAAATCGGTTCTTCCTCGACAATCTCTAAACAAAGTATCACCCGAAAACAGAAGTCCTCCTTTTTCAAGGGAGGGTGGTGTGGGTTTCTTATAAAAACATATCGACCCAGGAGTATGACCGGGGGTTTTAACTATTTCAAGAACCTCACTTCCTAGTTCAATTTTTTTTTCTTTATCCAAGTCAATTTCAATTTTATCTAAATTTGGAGTCTTAATCGCCATCTTTAAAAAATGTTGAGCCGTTTCTTTTTGCCTTTTTATCAAAAATAAATCTTTTTTGCTGGCACAATAGGGGATATTATAAATTAATTTCAAATCTAATACCCCTAAGTTATGGTCAAAATGGCCATGTGTTGCCAAAATATATTTTAATTTTAAACTTCTTTTTTCGACTTCTTCAGAAATCATTACTCCATCATCAGCCGCATCAATCACCACTGCTTCTTTACTAAATTCATCCCAAACTAAATAGCAATTAGTTTGCAATTCACCCATAACTAACACTTCATATTTAATCATAGGTTATAATAACTCATATTTATGAACGAGTCTAAACCAGTATCCAAACGTCTTTTTATTGGCAGTTTACCTTATCGGTTTACCGAGGGCGAACTCTTGGATATTTTTATTCCCGAAGGAAAAATAATTTCTCTAAGAATTTTACATAACCGTTGGGGAAAAAGTCGTGGTATGGGTTATGTAGAATACGAAAATATTGACGATGCTATTCGTGCTAAAGAAAAATATCACAATTTTCATCTAGGAGATCGTAGTATTATTGTTGATTACGCTCAACCTGATCCATTTTTAACCCCAGAAGGTCAAGCCCGTCACGAGGAAGCTCTTGAGAAACACCCTAATCGTCGTCAGCCTCAAAATTATCTACCTCACCCCGACAGTGATACACAAGAGTATCAACAACGTCGGTTTGAAGCCCATTCTGGATCACCTTCATCTTTTGTCCCTCAGCGTAGCGAATCTGAAACAAGGCCAAACCGAGAGGAAAACTTTAAACAAAAAAAATATAAAGGCGGAAAACCAGTATTTAGCTCAGTTGGTAAATCCCTAAACCGTAAGAATACTAGTGAATACACTCCAAAGTTTTTTCCAGAAATTAATCCTAATAAAAAGAAATACCGTCCTCGGCCTGGTCAAAAACCTGAGTATAAATCTAGCTCACCTCTTCATGTCCGTTCTACTGTATTTAAACAGCGTGTTTTTGGTTCTCGTGTCGGTGCCAAATTTGCCGCCAAAAATAAAAAGAAATAATTATGTCACTTAGTCGGAATTTAAAAATACTTCGTTGGCATAGTTTTTTTGTTGATTTCACGCTTTGGGCTCCACTAGGTATAATATATTTTTCAAAAATTTCTGGTTCATATGCTTTAGGGATAAGTATTTATTCTATTATGATGATTTCCAGTGCGTTTTTTGAATTACCTACTGGAGTATTTTCTGATAAATTTGGCCGTGCTAAAACATTTGTTTTTGGTGCTTTATCATTTCTTCTTAGCGGTATATTTTTTGCTATTGGACTAAATTACTGGATTTTGGTCTTTGGTGCTATTTTTGTTGGTCTAGGTCGAGCTTTTTACAGTGGTAACAACGATGCACTTTTGTATGATAATTTGGCGCAAAATAATATGATTGAAGAATTTGCTGAACATAATGGGAAAATAGGTTCTATGTCTCAAATAGCCTTGGGGGTATCCGCCTTATTAGGTGGAATTATTGCTTACTTTTCATATTCATTATTAATGTGGCTTTCTATTATTCCACTTTTTATTTGTTTTGTTTTAACCACTCGGTTAACAGAGGTCAAAGAAGTAGAAAAAAATAATGATAATATTTTTATTCACACCAAAGAAGCTTTTAAAAATTTTATCTCAAATTCTAAATTAAAATTAATAAGTCTTGGAGATATTATTAGTTTCGGTCTTGGTGAAGCTGGTTGGAATTTTAGATCAGCTTTTATTGCCACTGTTTGGCCTGTTTGGGCAATTGGTATCGCCCAAGTTTTAAATAATTTTGGTGCTGCTATTAGTTTTCATTTTAGTGGTAAAGCTATAAAGAAAATTAAACCAATAAATATTTTGATTTTTAAAGTAAATATAAACGGTATTATTAATTTATTATCAATAACTATGGCAAACATTTTTTCTCCAATTTTGATGTCAATAAATTCTTTATTTTATGGTGTAGGACAAGTAGCAAAAAACAAACTTTTACAAGATGAGTTTAGCTCTAAACAGCGAGCAACAATGGGCTCTCTTAATTCATTGGCTGGAAGTGTCTTTTATAGTTTTTTTGCGATTATCTTGGGAATTATAGCTGACAGGTTTGGGCCAAGAAATGCCTTGTCTGTTCAATATGTTTTAAGTTTTTCTGTTTTATTTTTTTATTTTTCTTTGAAAAAATATACCAAAAATGTTGAGAACAAATAAAATTAACACCACATCCTTTTTTAACAGAGGAGGTGGTGAGTTGGTCGAGGGGCAAGAGAGTTTTGTAATTGGTCTTTCACCCATGGATGGGATTACTGACGAAGCATTTCGCCTGGTTCAAACTAAAATTAGCAAACCCGATCTCATATTTACCGAATTTGTCAGTGCCGAAGGTATTTCTCGAGGGGGAATTAAACTTTATGATACTATATTATTTTCGCAAGAAGAACGGCCAATTATTGGCCAATTATTTGGTAAAGACCCAGACAGTTTTTATAAATCAGCCATAATATTGTGTGAACTAGGTTTTGATGGTGTTGATATTAATATGGGTTGCCCCGCCAAAACCGTCACTCAACATGGGAGCGGTGCCGCTCTAATCGCCAATCCAAAATTAGCTTTACAAATTATTGAGTCTACCAAAAAGGGGATTGAAGATTGGTATACAGGCAAAACCAAGATTTCCGACCTTGGCCTAAACAAAAAAACCCTTGATGTAATTAAACGCAATCAAAAATATTCAAAAATAATTTCAAATAAAAATGTCTCCCTTTCATCAAGGGGAGATGTCGATTTATCGACAGAGGGGTTTCGTCCTACCCTTTCCGTCAAGACTCGTCTCGGTACCACCGAATCAATCGTCGATACTTGGATTCCAATATTGTTGGATCAAGATTTAGATTTTCTTACCATTCATGGTCGAACTTTAAAACAAGCATATGCAGAAATTGCTAATTGGGAAGAAATTAAAAAGGTTGTAAGTTTGGCAAAAAACACTAAAACAAAAATATTTGGTAATGGTGATATTCAAAATAGTCAGCAGGGAATTGAATACTGTCAAAAATATGGAGTCGACGGAGTCCTAATCGGTCGAGCTGCTACTGGTAACCCTTGGTGTTTTAATAATCATATTGCCACCCCATCAGAAAAATTTAGCGCTATGCTGCTCCATTCTCAAATTTTTCAAGAAGTTTTTCCTCATCGTCAATTCGATAGTCTTCGCAAACATTTTTTGCTTTACACAAAAAATCTTTCCAATGCAAAGTCGCTCAGAATGAAACTTATTAGATTAAATTCGGTCAAAGAATTATTGTCCCTTGAAGACGAGTTTCAGTCCTGATAAAGTAAAAAGATATGCCAGACGAAAATCAAGCTCTAAACATAATAAATACAGAATCGCTTATTAATACCGCCAATGCTCGGCTCAATGACCTTACCTACGAAGCCAAAGAGTATAAGGCGATGTTAGATGAAATTTTAGAAAGTGACACTGAATTTCAAGAAATCGATAAAGAAGCCAAAAAACAAGCCAAATTGAGAGCCGCGGCTCGCCAAAAAGCGCTTAATACTCCTGGTGCCAAAACTAACATTGATAAGCTCAAAGAAACTCAGTCTCAATTAAAAGAAGTTAAAATAGCCCTGTCTGATTATTTAGCTCAATATGTAAAAATTTCTGGATCAAACCAGATTGAAGGTCCAGACGGTGTCGTTAGACATATTCTTTACACCGCCAAACTAGTCAAATAAAAATAATAGTTTATAATAACCACATGACCCAAATAACCCAATACGAAGAATTTAAAACTGAAGTCTTAGAATCAACCGGCGCTGTTTTAGTTGATTTTTGGGCACCTTGGTGTGGCCCTTGCCAAATGCTTGGTCCAATTATTGAAAATGTTGCCGAAGAACTTAAAGACAAAGTTAAAGTAATTAAAGTAAATGTCGACGAAGCTCAGGAAATAGCCATGAAATATAATATTGTCAGCATTCCCACTGTTATCGTTTTTAAAGCAGGACAAATAGTTGACACTCTTATCGGTTTTCGTCAAAAAGAAGATTACATCAATGCCGTCAACAAGGCATAATCAATGGATTTAGTAAAACTTAAGTCGTTTCTTACAGAACAAAATTTACCTGAATACAGATTTCGTCAGATAGTAAAAAATTATTATTCTGGCCGTTACTTAAGTTTTGATCAAATGACCGATCTCTCCATTGACTTACGATCCAAATTAAATTCCCAGTTTTCACTTTATTCGGTTTCAGAAGAAAAAATAGTCGGTGATCAATCAACCCAAAAAGCTTTACTAAAATTAATTGACAATCAAAAAATTGAATCAGTTTTAATGAATTATGACGAATGGATTACTGCCTGTGTTTCCAGTCAAGTTGGTTGTGCTCTAAATTGTCAATTTTGTGCTACCGGCAAAATGGGATTTATCAGAAATTTAGCCCCTCAAGAAATTGTCGATCAAATACTTTATTGGAACCAAAAAATTTATCCCTCATTCGTTGGTCGGATTGTTTTTATGGGTATGGGCGAACCATTTTTAAATTGGGATAATTTACTAGAATCTTTAAAACTAATTAACTCCACTGAGGGGTTAAATATTGGAGCCCGAAAAATTAGTATTTCTACAGCTGGTGTTGCCGATAAAATAATTGAATTTGCCAATTTAGACACTCAAATCAATCTAGCTGTTTCCCTTCATTCAGCTAATCAGTCTTTTCGTGAGACAATTATGCCCATTGCCAAGAAATACAATTTAGAAGAGCTTAAAAAGGCTTGTCTCTATTATGTCAGCAAAACCAATCGTCAATTGTTTTTTGAATATGCCCTTACTGACAAAAACACCTCTCAAAATGATGCTAAATTATTAGCTAATTTTATTGATTCTCATCATTTATTTTTTGTTAATTTAATTCCTCTTAATCCAGTCGAGGACGGACTTAATTGTGCCACTAAAGAACAACAAGAAAAATTTATGAACTCTCTTAATCAACTTAGGGTTATGTATTCACTTCGTCGTTCCTTTGGTCAAAAATTTTCCGCCGCTTGTGGTCAACTCGCTACTGAATCAAAATAAAATTTTTGTGTTAAAATCAGCCACTACAGATAAGATTGATTATTGCAATCAATTATTTACACTATAGTCACAATTTAACAATCTGAAATTAGAAAGGAGTAGAAAAAGAAAACAATTGTCGACCCTTATATTTATCTAAATGAAATAGTGGTTTCAGAACGTAACCCCAAAAACAGCCAGATTCAATAAAAGAATGAGAAAAGAGACAAAAATATGAATAAGGTAGAATTGACAAGAATTGAATTAGAGTCTGAAGATTATGAGAAAATTGGTCGTTTTTACTACTGCCTATATTGCGGTAAAAAAGTGTTAGTACAAAACCATTATCATGATGGTGGCTTCGAGGGTACTAGCTATGAATGCAATTGTAGGGGTGCAAATGAAGCTATCGAAATTCGAAATCAACAAAGAATCCTCAACGAACGCTTAATTAGCTCAAAAACCAATCCAAAGGTTCAAGCAATACTCAACCGTTTGAGATTTCAAGCAGCTGTGCAAAAAGCAGCAATTCAGTTTAAACAACCACAATCAGAATAATAATTTCAGATAAAAAAGACCGTTGGGGATACAATAAAACCAACCCTTCGGTCTTTTTTTCGATATAATACCAATATGTTAATCGACGAAGTTCATATTACAATCAAAGGTGGTGATGGGGGAAATGGTATTGTCCATTTTTACAACGACGCCTTCCGACCCAAAGGTGGGCCAGATGGCGGCCACGGGGGAGATGGTGGTTCTGTTTTTTTTGAAGGAGTGTCTGACATTAGTAAACTAAACCAATTTAGGCATTCAAAGGTTTATAGTGCTCAAAATGGCGAATCAGGTGGTCGTAACAATCGTACCGGTAAAAATGGCGATGATTTGATTATCCCTGTTCCTGTTGGTACTGTCGCCAATTATGACAATGGTTCCTCAATCGAAGTGACTCAGGTTGGTCAAAGAATCTTAATGGCTCGTGGTGGCAGCGGCGGTAGAGGCAATTTTATGTTTAAGTCATCTAGCAACCAAACTCCACAAGAACGAGAACTAGGTTTTGTTTGTCAACCGAAAAAACTCTATCTCCAACTAAAATTGATTGCCCAAGTTGGACTAATTGGTCTTCCCAATGCTGGTAAGACTAGTCTACTAAACGAGCTTACTCAAGCCAACGCCAAGGTTGCCAATTACCCTTTTACGACACTTGAACCAAATTTGGGAGTTACCAGGGGTGGTTATATAATTGCCGACATTCCTGGACTTATTAGTGGGGCTGCCGACGGTAAAGGGTTAGGAATAAAGTTTCTCAAACATATTGAGCGTACCAATATATTAGTTCATTGTATTTCTGCTGAAAGCCAAGATCCTCTAAAAGATTATCAAACTGTCAAAGCCGAGTTATCTGCATATAGTTCTGTTTTAGCCAAAAAACCAGAAATTATTGTCCTCACTAAATACGATCTTCTAGATTCAGAACAAGTCAAAAAAGTTCAAAAAAGCATCAAAGCCACACTCTGCACTTCAATAGCCGACACAAAAAGTATCAAAGAATTAAACGACTTGATTACGAAGAAACTAAACTAAGGCTTTTTTGATTTTTTCCCAATCTTTTTTCAATTGGGTAACTAATTTTACAGCTCCATTTTTGGTAGCTTTTAAATCTTCTTTAAAATCCAAGACCACATCTTCAACTATCATTGAGTATTTTTCTTTATCAATTTCTTTTCCGGCTGTTTTAACTTCTGCAACCTTGTTCATTACTGCG
>JAEHHB010000068.1 GCA_019248165.1 Candidatus Shapirobacteria bacterium S2_F12 | reverse complement strand
AGACAATCACAATATAAAATCCGACAAAAAACTATTAGCTATAAAGAGGTTAGCGAATTAACTACCCTACAGGACCGGGGCGATAAGGAACTAATCGAAAAGGACTTACAACAACAGATAATTACTATCACCACTAATGGAACCCTTACCCCACTTCCTAGCGACTACGATTTAGGCGACACCGTAACGGTCCGAATTAAAACGTCATTATTTACTATCGACGGGGCTTACCGAATATATGGGGTTAAAACCGTTATATCCGATACCGACGAAGAAACAATAGATATTACATTTAATCCATAACCTATGGCACTACAACCCGATTTATTCGAACAGATTAAACAATTAGAAGACCGCATAAAATCATTAGAAAGCGGTAATCAAAATAAAAAAATAATCATTCCTACCGGTGGAAAAATAGTCGTAGACGCGGAAACTTCCGACCCTACCGTAGAAAATGGCCGTATCTATTACAACACTACTACTAAAAAATTTAGACAATGTATTGACGGGGCGTGGTCCGACCTAGGCGGTGGTGACGCAACGTCGCTAAATGGTTTTTTGGCGACCCAAATTACCCCGGTCGGTGCGGTTTTACCTTATGCCGGCGCTTCGGCACCTAGTCAATTTTTACTATGCGACGGTTCGGCAGTTTCTCGTACAACTTACGCTAATTTATTCACGGCAATAGGGACCGCTTACGGGGTCGGTAATGGTACGACTACATTTAATTTACCTAACTTACAAGGTAGGGTCCCGGTTGGTAAATCTACAGATACAGAGTTCGATGTTTTAGGGGAAACCGGCGGAGAAAAAACTCACAAACTAACATCAACAGAAATGCCAAGCCATTCGCATAATTTTAATAGTGGTGCTGATACTTACGGTTTTGCGAGAATGTCCGCAAATTCTAACCAATATCTGTCTGGAAGTGGGTCAACTCGTATTAGGGAAGATTACACAACTATTGCTTCAACTGGTGGCGATGGAAACCATAATAATATTCAACCTTACATTACGCTAAATTATATTATTAGGTTTTAAGGGAAAACATCAAACAGTTGTAATTCAAGATAATATAATCGTGAAGTATAACTACCACTACTATTTATCATTTTAACTACATAATGACCGCCGTTACTAGGGGCAATAACTAAAGAAGAATAACCGTCGCGCCTATCAGATAATCCGCCCCAAGTGTATCCCATATTAAAATTTAAATCATAACCAGAACCATTATTACTATCAAGCCAAATGTTAAAACTTTTAGTAGTATCGGTAATATTATCAACCCAAACAGCATATAAACGACAATACCTAGTCGCACCGGATTGAACCGCCGGCGCCCCATATTGGTCAATAAGTCCATATTGTGTATTTCCAACTTGTACCCAATTTCCTTGACAATCTATAGGAGTATCGTTTGCTATTCCATAAATAGGTCTTCTATGGACTAATTGATATTGTAATGGTTTTTTAACTGATAATTTAGCTATTGTTACCGAATTATCCGCTAATACTGATATTGGAAAATTAGCGTTACCGTCTAGCGGCAAAATCTTATTAGCCGTTGGTGTGGACGACGCCAAAAAACCATTGTACGACACTACCCATTATTTTTATTTTGTATAAAGTTTTTCCCTTACCTCGCTATCCTTTTTTATATGGCTACAATAGCAGAATTACAAACCCAAATCGATACATTAACCGCCGAAATAGCAGAAATAAAAGCGGCCTACGTTCCAGTTAAAACACCAAGAGGAATTACTATCGAGTTCGAAGCCGATAAGTTAGTCGCTAAAGCTAGGATATTGGTTACTAAA
>JAEHHB010000067.1 GCA_019248165.1 Candidatus Shapirobacteria bacterium S2_F12 | reverse complement strand
GTAGAAGAAACCAAATCGTTTTGAATGGTAATTTCTTTTTGGTTGGCAGGGAGGATTGATGATCCAGATAGGGAGTTGGAAGTAGAAAGATTGGAAACTTCAATTTTGTTTATCTCTTGTGGCGCGGCAACAATCAAACCTGTGTCGGATGACGCTTGGATTGTAGGTGAGTCGAGACTTGTGGGAAGATCGATAGTGGGGAGTGGAGATAATTTTTGGGTCTCCTTGGTTGAAACATCAGAAGGATTAACGTTTTGGGAGATAAGTTTTTCAAGGGATGATTTTTCTGTTTCAACTTGTGATTTTTGGGTGGAATCGGAAACGAGTGGAATTAGTTGGTTGTAGGTTTCTAATGCTTGAGGTAGTAGCCCAACTTGTTGTTGGATCTTGGCTAAATCATAAAAATTTTGGGCTTTGGTTGGCTCAAGGGCTATGGTTTGGCTGAGAAAATTGATGGTGTTTTGGGCATCACCACCTAGGGCATAAGCAGAAGCAAGAGAACGGGTAACTTCAGCATTGTCTGGGGCAAGTTTTTGAGCTTGAGTCAGATCGGCAATAACTTGAGGAAGAAGTTGGGGTTGAGAAGCCAAAACACTTTGATAAATTCGACCTCGTTGGAAAAAACCTCGATAATCATTTGGAAATTGTTTGATAGCATCGGTGGCGGCAAGAATGGATTGATTTAAGTCTTGAACACTTTGGTTTTGACTGGCTTGAGTAAAGTATTGTTGAGACGTTAGAAGGTAGTGTTGGATTGATTTTGGAATTTGTTTATTGTCTGGTTGGTTAGGCATCGGTGTTACACTAGTTTCAGGTAATGTATAGTTTGAAGTAGAAATAGAGGTGGTAGTTTGGGATTTGTTTTTGAAAAGGATAAGGCCGGAAAAAGAAAGAATAGTGAGACCGGAAATAGAGAGAAGAGGGAAGATGGGGTTTTTGGGGTGTTTAATGTTTAAATCCGAATTTCTAATGTCTAAATTTAAACCCTCCTGTCCCTGCGGGACATCATCCCTCAATAAAGGAGGAAGTCTTTTTTCTTGATTGTTAGTTTCTATCCCAAGGGATTTTAGTTGTTCGATTTGGTCTTGAGTGAGTTGGGGCATGGTTTAATTATAAATGTCTAATGTCTAATGTCTAATGTCTAATGTCTAATTAAACCGTAAACCTTCAATCATTAGACCATCAATTTTTATATCACTACCACCAGAACCTTTTAGCCAGGTACATTGAGTTCGGTCATAGCGAGTGAGCTGGCCCGCACAGGTGGTTCCTCCGGCGGGACAAGCGGAGCTTCCAGTCCAAGTGGTGGCACCAACACTAAGTTTATAACAAGCACCAGTACCATTGATTTCGTCACAAGCAGTACCGCTACCAGTGTATTTAGTGATACTACCAGTGGCATTCCAGGGGTATGCAGCATCAGTCCAGTCACATTCGGTGGCACCGGTGTAGCGAGTTCCGGCTCCAGCACAACCTGAGGCGCCTCCTCCACAGCTACCGTTACCGGTATAAGTGGTAGTATCTTCGCCGGTTAGATCCCAACACCTGGTACCACAGGTACCAGAGCCAGTAAACATCTTAACCCCAGTTCCGGTGGGGACCGGAGTGTACTTAGCGGCGACCCAGCTACAAGTAGTACGTTGGTAAAGAGTGGTAGTTCCGCAACCACCCGAACCACAAACACCACCTGAGGTGTTGTAAGAGGCACCGTTAGTAAGTTTATAGCAATTGCCAGTGCCAGTGCTATTGCAGGTACCTGAGCCGGTATATCTGGCGGTAACACCGACACCAGAGACGGCATAAGAATAAGCTGAGGTCCCTCCCCACCAGGTACAAGATTGTCGGTA
>JAEHHB010000066.1 GCA_019248165.1 Candidatus Shapirobacteria bacterium S2_F12 | reverse complement strand
ACAACATGGACCTTTCTTCTGGCGAAGATTTATCTGTTGCAATTATGAACCTTATTGGTATTGAGGAGCACATGTTTTTTACTTCCCAAAAACTAGGAGATATCAAATATATTGAAGTCTTAAATACCGCCCGGGAAATGCGAAAAGAACTCATGAAAAAAATAGTCAAGGAGGGTCAAGGTGAGGTTTGGTGTACCAGTAAACACTTATTATCAGCCTCAATGCGTCTTATGGAGGTTGGAACCTAATATCTTACCAAAGGGGACAACAATGAAGCTAATGAGTATTTCAAAAAGTCTTTTGATCTTTACAATCTTTTTTGGGGATTAAATTTAGGGCTAGTCGACTCTAATCCCAAAACGGTTAAATTAGAAAAAAAACAAGACATCCCCTTACAAAAAAAAGATTTCTTGGGTACTATTAGCCAAACTATTGGCAAAATCCTTGATTGTTGTCGCGAATAACTATTTCAAGGTTTCAATAATCACAAAAACAATCCGAAACAAGACAAACTTGTTTATCTTATTTTTTTAGCATTAAGTATCCACCCAAGACTATCAACATTCCTGGCCAGACATAGTCCCACTCTATCAGCATTGGTGATATCTTGTTTATTAGCAAAATTCCACCCCAAAGTAACAAAATTAACCCCAGAAAACTTCCTTGTCTATTTTCTGAATTAATCTTTTCTACTTTTATTTCTTTTTTAATTTCTTTAGCTACCGTTTTGGCTTTTTTACTCACATCTTGGGTAAACTCTTTTACGTTCTCCTCCCAATCAACTTTTTTATTTTCTTTTCCTTCTTTTGGGATAACTAGCCACAAAATCAAATAAATCAACAAACCGCTTCCTCCACCAATAAACAACAGTACAAAAATTACCCTCACCAAGGTTTCGTCTATTTCAAAATAATCAGCCAACCCAGCACAAACTCCAGCGATTATACAATCATCAACTTTTCGATATATTTTTTTATTTTTCATAACTAATTACAATATAATGTAACCATGTCAGAAAACAAACCAGAAAATCAATTTTCTCAAAGATCAAAGTTCGGACTTAGCGAAAAAGCTATTGAAAAGTTTTTCCAAAATATGTCCGAAGTCGACCATCCCAGTTATGATCCGCCTAAAAATCTTTCACTAGATGCAGCCAAAAAAATAAAATCAAAATTTGACAAAATAGAACAAAGCAGTCTAATTGACCCCTTAACTGGTTGTTACAACAATAAATTTCTAGAACACTATATTCAAAAAAACTTTGACCCCCAAAGAGAAGACGGGCAATTAGGCACCGTATATTTTGATGTTAACGGCCTCAAATCAATCAATGATGGTCTAGGCCACAAAGCGGGTGATGAATTAATCAAAAACGCTGCTGTTTACATAGAATCACTCTTTAGAAGCGAAGATTTAGTTATTCATTTACACGGAGATGAATTTTTGGTTATCTGTAAAAACCAAAAACAAACAGATAATAATATATTTTCTACTAATTTTCCCGCTGCTATTGAACAAAGAGTAACATCTAAGTCACCTGACGGATTTGTTTTTGGCGATCGATATATTCAATATCAAGTTGCCGCTGGCATTGCTATTTTTGATCGGGCTGTAGATGGTAACGACCTAGAACAAACCATTGCTCGAGCCGACGAACTTATGTATAAGAACAAAAAAAAGATGAAAAATTTTGATGTTGACATGTTTAATCAAACAAGTTCGACTAGTCAACCAACAGTTGAGATCTAATTTGTTTTGATTTTTTCCAACCACCCCCAAAACAACATTTTTATAACGGTTGACTTATCCATGTTTTACAAAAAGTTTCTCGACCCATTGTTTCAATTTTAAATTCCCCAATCTTTCTTGGATAGGGGTATTGTAACGGTTTTATGTCTC
>JAEHHB010000065.1 GCA_019248165.1 Candidatus Shapirobacteria bacterium S2_F12 | reverse complement strand
TTTGCCAAATCACAACTAGCCTCTTTGGCACTTTCGTTGACAAATTTCATTATTTTTTTAGCCCAAACAATGCCTTCATCAGAATCGTATTTTATTCCTAATTTATACAAAGCATCAGCAAAACCCATTATCCCCAACCCAATTCGCCTAGTATTACTAACCATTTCTCTAATTTTTGGTACTGGAAACTCATTTATTTCCACTACATTATCCAAAAAATGAACTCCCAAACTTATTACTCTTTTCAACTCCTCCCAATCCAAATCAAACACGTCATTGCGAGAAGCCGTTTTATTGTTTTGCGACGAAGCAATCTCACTCGAGATTGCTACGGCCTCCGGCCTTGCAATGACGAACTTTGATATATTCACACTTCCCAAGTTACAAGCATCATATGGTAAAAGCGGCTGTTCACCACAGGGGTTTGTTGCCTCGATTGTCCCAACCGCTGGAATCGGGTTGGATGTTTTATCGTTCATCCTATCAATAAAAACTAATCCCGGATCGCCATATTGCCAAGCCAGTCTAGTAATTAAATTAAACACTTTGTAAGCATTCAGTTTTACTACCGTCATTTGAGTTCGCGGATTTATCAGTTCATAACCTTCACCTTCCTGAGTTGCTTTTGCCCAATCGTATAATTTTTTCACCCCAACATCTATTGCCCTTAACCTTGCTTCGACATCTCGATTAGCCTCGGCTTCTTTTATCTCCTCTATTACTTCTTCAGGGATAGAATCATTGTCAACATATTTTTTGTCTAGATCGATTTGTTCCATAAACCGATTTGTTATTGCCAAAGAGATATTAAAATTAGTCAAACTCCATTCGTCTAGTTTTACCACCGCAAACCTCAATACATCTGGATGGTTTATCGACAACATCCCCATATTCGCCCCACGACGAACCCCACCTTGTTTTATTTGAGCAGTAACATCGTTGTAAGCCTGCATGAAACTAACCGGACCAACTGTTGTCCCTCCACTAGTTTTAATAAAGTCACCATTAGGTCTAAGTCGAGAAAAAGAAAAACCAGTTCCTCCGCCGCTTTTATGAATCAAAGCCATGTTCGACATAGTTTCCAAAATCGATTCCATTGAGTCCTCAACTGGCAACACAAAACATGCCGACAATTGCTGTTTTAATCCTCCAGCGTTTACCAAACAAGGAGTATTTGGCAAAAATTTTTGTTCTGCCATCGAATTGTAAAAATCTGTCGCCAACCTTTCAACTTCACTGTCACCTTTACCAAAATTTTTTTCTCCCCGTGCCAAAGTGCTTGCCACTCGCCAAAAGATATCTTTTGCTTTTTCAATTGGTTTACCATCAATCCCTTTCTTTGAATATCTCGTTTCGGCTATATATTTAGCATTGTCTGATAATACCGGTTCCATCAATTCTTGATTATTAATATTTTGTCGATTATCTATGTCTGTCATTTTTCATTAAATTCAACTAATAATTTTTTAAATTCTTCAATCGAATCAATATTCAAAAACACAGTTGCAAACCTAACATATGCCACTGGGTCTATTTGTTTTAATTTTTCCATTACCAATTTACCAATTTCCTTCGAAGGAATTTCAACACTCTTCCAATTTAATAGTTTCATCTCAATGTCATCTAACATTTTTTTTCTGTCATCCAAAGAAATTCGCCAACCAGCCTTTTCCAAACACCTTTCCAATTTATCTCTAGAAAAATCCTCAGTTTTTCCAGATTTTTTAATCACTTTTAGACTAACATTCTCCACCCTTTCATATGTCGTAAATCTTTTTTGACATTTAACACACTCTCTTCTTCTCCTGTTTGATTTACCTTCTTCAGCGTCGCGACTTTCCAATACATTAGACTCATCAAACCCACAATATGGACAAATCATAGTTTTAATCTATATTTTCAATAAATTTTAATTTTTAATATAAACACTATTTATAGTGGTTAAGGAACATAATACACGCTACCCTTGGATATGGTCAAC
>JAEHHB010000064.1 GCA_019248165.1 Candidatus Shapirobacteria bacterium S2_F12 | reverse complement strand
CAAAACGAGAACCAGAAATTTCAGCCGCTTTTTTGATATCGATAATGTCAAGTTTTTCGCCAAGATCAGCATGATCTAAAGGGTTAAAATCAAATTTGGGAATATCACCAACTGTTTTGAAAACTTGGTTTTCGGTTTCATCTTTACCAACCGGAACGTCTGGTGCAGGAATGTTGGGGATGGTTTCTAAAATCGAATTTTGATCAACTTCAAGTGTTGATAATTTTTCTTCTAGTCCCTTTAATTTTTCTTTGATTTGAGTGGCTTGTTTAAGTTGGTCTTCTGTTGGCTTTCCCTTAAACTGACGACTAAGCGAATTTTGATCGGATCTTAGTTTTTCAACTTCAGACAATAATTGACGTCGGCTAGTATCCAGAGAAATTATATCGTCAACGACTTTTGAATCTTTTTGACGATCCAAAAGCGCTTTTCTGACTGTATCAGGCTGTTGGCGAAGCAAATTAATGTCTATCATTCTTAGACTCTATTGTATCAAATATTTTTGTCAATTTTAACGCAGATTATCCGCAAATATTAAATATATCAAAATATATCATTTAAACTATTTAACCTTTTTATACATCAAAATTGCATCAACATATTTTCCTTGATGTAATATCCCCTGTGGTAAGCAACCAAATTCTTTAAAACCAAATTTTTCATACATTTTTTTGGCCAAAGGATTATTACTAAAGACTTCTAGCTCAATTATTTTTAGAGATGGAATATTTTTTATTGATTCGGACAAGACTAATTCCATTAGTTTTTGGCCTATCCCAATTCCTCTAAATTTTTTGTCGACAGTTATGCCAAAAGATCCGAGATGTGATTTTACTTTATCTTTTAAGGTTATTTCCGCTGAGCCGATTAATTGGTTGTTATAAAAGGCACATAAATATACACATTCTTGTTTTAAAATTTTATCTAGTTTTTCATTTAACCACTTTGTTTCTGATTCAAGTGTTTGCTGCTCGCCTTGATATAAAATAAATGTTTTTTCAAGAGATATTTGGTTGATATAATTTTTTAGCTGTTCAACATCTTTTATTGTCGGGTAACGAAAAATGATTTCTTCACCTGATTTGGCAATAAATTTGGCTATATATTCCATAAGTAGTTATCTAACAATTTCGTGTTTAAACCATTTTTCTTGGAATTCTGTTAGTTTTTCAATTTCATTATCAGTAATAGATTGACCGTCAGGAATGACAATTAATTTGTCATCGTCGTCGTCAATTCGATGAATAATCGCAATGACTCTGCCGGTAAATTTTTCCAAAGGGTTATCTACTTTTAGAACATAAGCGTCTAATTCTTCACCATCTGGAGCAAAAACGTCTTTAATATATCCATAGTTAACTGGGTATTTAAATTTCCACTTTGGATGAACAGAGCCTAATTGTCTATCAATATAAACTTCAATAACCTGATTCAAATAACTTGTTGCCAGGGCTAATGATTTACTTTCCATAAAACTATTATAACCCAATCTCTGTAGCGATTTGTTGCATCGAGGCCAAACAAATTTCAATAAACTTTTCTAGAGGAATGTTTAAACCGTCAGGTAACTCACACATTTTTACTTCCTCTCGGCGAGTGCCGGCAGCAAATTTGGGTTCTTTTAGAAATCTTTTTAAAACCGAAGAAACTTTGACATCAGCAAGTTTTTTTGAAGGATAGACAAGGGCAACGGCAACAATAAGTCCGGTTAGGCTATCAGCACAAAATATTGACCACTGAGCTTGAGTAGCGGGATTTATACCAGTTGACTTAGGAGAGTGAGATTTTATTAAAGTAATAATTTCGTCGCCGACTGATAAATTGGATTTTGCCAGGACTTCTTTGGTTTTGTTGGGGTGGAAATTTTTGAAATCTCCAAAGTAATCAATGTCGTGTATTAAGCCGGCTAGTTGCCAATCATCTTTTAGCAATTCATTCGGTTTGAGCAAATTGCTTTGTGACAGATAATCATAAATACCACCCATACATGCCTCAAGAGCCAAAGAGTGAAAAACAATATTTGTTTCCAAGGAAGTTTT
>JAEHHB010000063.1 GCA_019248165.1 Candidatus Shapirobacteria bacterium S2_F12 | reverse complement strand
ACAAAGAATGGAAAAAATGTGAAGAAGCGGGTGTCTATCAAAAAATTGAAAAACCCTTCTTGTCTTCTGGACCAAATTACACTTTAACTGAAAAATGTTACCCAGCCATTGTTGACATAACACTCCACAATTATCTTTTAGGTATTGCCGAAGTTCCCCACAATTGGCACCTAGAAGCCTGGAAAGCACTAACCCTAACCCACCGTTTTACCGCTCTTCAACACGGTGGCAGTGGTTTTCTCAAAAATAACTCCGACGTTCAAGTCTTCCAATGTAACGAAGTTTTTCACAACCTAGGTACAGGAGACAAGGCAACCAACCTTGGTATCGCTGTTGAACTAACCAGAGACGAACTGGCTTTCAAAAACAACACTGATGAACTCGCCAACGCCACCGCTCGTTCAGCCTTCTGTGGCCCTGGCTCCGATAACCCCAGTTTTGATGGTTTCAAATATGAAAAAATTTCCTACGTAGTTGATGGACTAGGGAATGGACAAATCAACACCAACAATAATATCAATGGAGTTTGTTTCGAAGGCGTTGGCTATACTTTTCCCCAAACGACAGTCACGAGCTCCCTATCAAGTTCTGGTCAAGTAGTTTTTACCACCCAATCTCACCAATCCAGAATCAAAGAAAAATATGATCTTTCCAAAACCACCGACAATCAATATCTAAAACCATACAATAATGATTGCCAATTAGACGAAAGAATTTTTCCCTCGCTAAATCAATTAGTTTCCGCTTTCAACTCCAACAATCCCGACAATCAGCTTAGTTTTATTAGTTGCTATCGCAGCCTCGACCAACAAACCAAGCTTTACCAACAATCACTAAGCGACAACGGTGGTGACCAATACAAAGCTCTAAGTGAAATAAATTACCCCGGAAATTCACCCCATCACACCGGCCGATCTATAGATTTTGGCGATAAATACGGCAAACTTACCCCAAGTTCATCTGCCTATCTTTGGTTAGTCAAAAACGCCTCTCAATATGGTTTTTATCATCACCAACTTGAACCAGAACATTGGGATTATAATCCCTAAAATTTATGACCAAAAAATTACTAAAAAAATAAATATTTTATTATTTTATGCATCATCGTAATTATTCTTATTATTGTCAAAATTTTTTATTCTAGCTCAACAAATAATAATTCACCAACAGCTAATAAGCCAACCCCAACTTTAACTTCAAAAGACAATCAAAATTCCAACCCGTCTTCAACCAACCCCAATTCAAATATTACCCCCAATTCCACCACAACCATCAAAATTACTGAAGTAAACTATCAAATCCCTCTTTACAATTTATTACCCTACCAAGGAAAATATTTTCAAGTCAAACGCTATCTTAAAGCCAACAACCTCGAGCTTATAGTTTATCGTAAAGAAAATACCGAACTTGCCAAACAAGAGGCCCAAGAGTGGTTAAACAAAAATGGAGTTGGGACCATCGACACTTTTACTGTCGTCTATCCATAATAAACTATTTACTTTTAAAATTTCTGCTAAAATTAAACCATAAAGTATGACATTAAAACAAACACTTCACCGTCTCAATCGTCGTGATTTACCCTTTTTCAGTTTATTTTCTACAACTTTTAAAATATTGGTTGTCATAGTTATTGCCTTTTTTGCCATTATTACGACCAAAAATATTATAGCCGCCGAAACTGCCCCAAACCCCATAAAAGTACAACAAGACGCCATGTTTAGTGGTAACAACCAAGAAGCGTGGCTAGACAGTGCTTTATCTAGTAACATGATGAGTCTTTTGGTGGCTACGGGAGGGAAAATTCCTTTTGAAGAAGACGGCTCAATCAAAATAAGAAGCTATATCCCCGGTGGTGCTTTAGGCAACACCAATAATATGATTAGCTCACTATATTACCAACCAGTTTCTGGTATTGAATATTTAGCCCAAATGAAGGATAGTTTTTTAGGTAGACCAGCCTATGCCCAAACAGGTTTTGAGGGTCTCAGTCCTATACTCCCAGCCTGGCGTGTTATGAGAAACACTGTTTATGTTATAATGACTTTTTTCTTTATCATTCTTGGAATAATGATTATG
>JAEHHB010000062.1 GCA_019248165.1 Candidatus Shapirobacteria bacterium S2_F12 | reverse complement strand
TAAAAAAAGAAAAAAAACCAAAGCGACTTCGCCAAAAAAGAATACTTACAATACTTTTTCTACTCATTGGGTTAACTTTTTTGGGATTTGCCTTTTTGCCAATTATAAATTTCCAAATATCCTATTCAACTCAACTAAAGCAAATTATAAACCCACTATCGGCCAAATCATCGAATCGGACAGGAAGCCTTTTAGGAGACGTAACGACTGACTATACTCAATTATCAAACTGGTTTGTTGATGACTATAGTGTTCCTGATCAATTAGTCAACCTGAACAACTCTCAATCAAGTTATTTTCTTACAATTCCAAAACTAAACATTAAAGACGCAGTCGTTGCCTTAGGGAGCATGGATTTAAAAAAGAGTTTAATCCAATATCCTCAGACAGCTCTACCGGGTCAACTTGGCAACACTGTTATCTTTGGACATTCGGTATTACCCCAATTTTTTAGCCCAAAAAATTATCTTACAATTTTTTCTACACTATACAAGTTAAAGCAAGGCGATGAAATTGTCCTCCAATATGACCGTTCTACTTATAAGTATATTGTTGAAGAAATGTTTGAAGTTAAACCCACAAATCTTTCGGTGTTGGAGCAAAGATTTGACGACAAAAATCTTACTTTGATCACTTGTAGCCCACCAGGGACATATCTTCGTCGGCTAATTATAAAAGCTAGATTGGCCATATAAAAACCCCCCAACGAAAAAACTTATGCCAATCATGGCGATAAATTAAGCGTTGGAGGGAAGGGTGCTTAGTAGGAGATAAATTTCATGTCAGTGTAGAGGCCAACTGTCTTAAGGATCAAAAAAACAGCTTTTTTGGTGAAAGATATATATATCTCGCCCTTATACCAAACAATTCGAAGGTACCCAATCTTTTTTAGCTCTTCGAAGAAAAGTTCAAGGTTGTCACCGATATAACCACCCCTTCTAATCCATCCACTTGTGGCTTTCTCAAAGTCGCTTGGAGTAATCGAAGGCCAGCGATCAAACTCGTCACCAGGCTTTCTGTCGTATTTCTCTGATAGAGCTTTTATTATCCCATAACAGGTAATGTCCTTCTCCAAAGAGACCCCTAGGTGGATTGCATGTAGCTCATTAACTAGATCGTAGACTCCATCGGGGTCTCTTGTCTTGTTTAACTTCCTCACCCGAACGGGCCTGGGTTTTGACACAACAAGGTCAGCTATCCGAGTAATCTTTTCTCTGTCTACCAACATATTCTTTTCCTCCTTACGATGTTTCTGTCCTTTATCCATAATCACACTTTCGTGTGTTATTTTAATGTACTAAGCACCATTATCGCCTAATCAAAATGAATAATTTTGTAAAAATTAATCCAAGAATTGCTATTAATTCTTTATTTTTGATAGGGAGCAATTTTACCATTTTAAAATTAAAATTCAAAAAGGTTTATAAAAAAATAATTATTAAGTTATAATCCTTTAATGAATTATTTAGCAATTGATTATGGGTCAAAAAATATTGGTCTTGCAGTCGCAGTTGAGGGAATTATTGAGCCGATTAGGTCGATTAAAAACAATAATAATTTATTTGAGAATATCAAAAAAATAATTATTGATTATCAAATTGAAAAAATATTTGTTGGTATTTCAGAAGGCGAATTTGCTTTGCAGACAAAAAAGTTTGTTGGTAAGCTAACAAATGTGGTAACATTATCAGTAGAAACGACAGAAGAAGCAGTGAGCACAATTGAGGCTGAAAATATTTTTTTTGCTAATCACAAAAAAAAGAAAAATTTTAAAAAAAACATTGACTCAATTTCTGCCGCTGTAATCCTTAGACGAGTTATAAATTCATAATTAGCCTTTGGCTAAAATATAAAAATGATCAAAAATTTAATTGCCCCGATTCAAGCCTGGTTACTATCTCAAAGAAGGTGTGTTGGTTGCGGTACTCCATTATCAAAAGGAGTGGTTAAGCCAATCAGAAACAATGTTACTGTTACCTGTAAATGTGGCCGTATATTTATCTTTGATGAAACCAAGAAAACTTATCGAAGAGCCTTGTTTGACGAAATTTAAAATCCATGAAAAAGTTTTTTATTTTGGCGAGTAGCTAAAGAATAAATTAAGAAAGCATATTTATTTTTTATAAAACCATTTTTT
>JAEHHB010000061.1 GCA_019248165.1 Candidatus Shapirobacteria bacterium S2_F12 | reverse complement strand
TCTGTTTTCTTGTCAACTACTTCAAAACTAGACAAGATTTCGTTTTGATACGCTCCATCACTTAATCCAGTTACGTTGATAACATCTGAACTCATTTTTGTAACTCGGGTGGTTGTACTACTGTTGTTTCTGGAACAGATGAGTACGGACAACCTTTTAATAACACGCTTTATCACGACGCAAAATGTAACACTACCAGTGAGTATTGTTCTAGAGTTACCGGCGAATGTGTTGCAAAAAAAACTGTTGGTGAAAAGTGTGACAATAATCAAATGTGTAAAAGTGATAGGTGTATTTTAAATGTATGTAAAGATCCTGAATGTAAAATTGGTGATTATAAGTGTCAAGATAGTGCTAATTTATATAAATGCATATATACGGGTAATGGTGCTTACGGTTTTTCGGGTGGTAATGATTTTTTCCCTTATAAACGTTGTGCGGACGAAGGCAAGGTTTGTGAAACTAGAAATGGGGTGGTTGGGTGTTATGATGGTAACGCCCCTGTTAGTAATAATGGTGTGTGTGGCGCCTCTCACAATAAAACTACTGGTACTAAACCAACTACAGGTTTGTGTTCTACTAATTATGGTGGTTCTGTGGTAGCTGAATCTCTTTCAGACAAATCTAAATCTTATGTTTGGAGTTGTTGGGGCTCCAATGGTGGAACCACTGTTTCTTGTTGGACATTAGCTCCGGCTGATACCACCTGTCCGACTACTTCTCTTGTTGGTAAAGTAATGAATAAAGGCGAAAAAGCTTGTGGTACTAATACTACCAATAAAACTTATCTTTACACTTGTAATGGGGGAAATGATGTCTCAGTAACTCATTGTGATGGTACTTGTAGTAATGGTGCTTGTGTTAGTTCAACAACCAAAGTCGATGGTAAATGCTCAACTGAAAAATTCAAATGTTTGGCTGGTACCGTAGATACTAGTAAACCAGATGAGCCAGGTTATTTTGTTTGGGATTGTTTGGGACTTAATGGCGGAAAGCTAGATCCTTGTGCCCTAATTGACTCTTCAACACTAGTTACTGCGGCCTGTTCTACTAGTTTGATTGATGTCTGTACTAAAGGTGTGTCTTACGACTTAACAGATACATCGACTCACTATAAATGGAAATGTATGGGTAGCCTTCTAAATTCGACAACTGATGATAGAGAATGTTCTTTGGCAAAACCTCCAGCAGATACTATGGGGGCTTGTTCGACAGAACTTAACAAATGCAAAAAGGGGACTTTCTCTGATTTGTATGATTCTTCTACTAATTATCGATGGACATGTAACGGTACTCTTCCTGATTTATCGACTGATGATGTTACTTGTACATTGTCAAAACCTTCTGCTAAAGTCGATGGTAAATGCTCAACTGAAAAATTCAAATGTTTGGCTGGTACCGTAGATACTAGTAAACCAGATGAGCCAGGTTATTTTGTTTGGGATTGTTTGGGACTTAATGGCGGAAAGCTAGATCCTTGTGCCCTAATTGACTCTTCAACACTAGTTACTGCGGCCTGTTCTACTAGTTTGATTGATGTCTGTACTAAAGGTGTGTCTTACGACTTAACAGATACATCGACTCACTATAAATGGAAATGTATGGGTAGCCTTCTAAATTCGACAACTGATGATAGAGAATGTTCTTTGGCAAAACCTCCAGCAGATACTATGGGGGCTTGTTCGACAGAACTTAACAAATGCAAAAAGGGGACTTTCTCTGATTTGTATGATTCTTCTACTAATTATCGATGGACATGTAACGGTACTCTTCCTGATTTATCGACTGATGATGTTACTTGTTCGTTGTCAAAAAAGAATGGAGTGTGTGGTACTTCTAAGTTGAGCTGTAAAATTGGGACAGTTGACGATGCTGCTGTGGCTGACACATCTTCGTATTATAAATGGATATGTCGGGGTCTTACTGGTGGAACAGATTCAGTTACTTGCCAGTATCCAAAAGGTGGAAGTACAACTGAGTGTACTCTTACCACTGATCCTTTGGTTTTAAATTTGAATGTTGGGAAAACTGGAATGGTGTTGCCAGTACCAAGTAAAACAACTTCTGGTGAAGTTATTTCTTGGACAAGTAGCGACAAATCGGTGGTTAATGTCCACATTCCCGAGTGTTCGGATAAATTGTCAGCAAAATGTGAAGGTTCAAACTACTACTTAGAAGGGGATGTAAAAAGATGTACTAAATGTGCTGGTTTAAACAAAGCTTCTGTTAAAGCAATTAAAAAAGGAACCACAACATTGACTGTAACTTCAAGTAGTTGTGGTACTAGAACAATGCAGGTTACGGTTAATGAAGAGCCAATCACCGGAATAGTCGTCTCCCCCAACCCCTTAAATTTGGAAGTCGGTACTTCTTGGGCATTAAATGTCACTACTGTTCCAAAGGGATTATCAGCAGTCTA
>JAEHHB010000060.1 GCA_019248165.1 Candidatus Shapirobacteria bacterium S2_F12 | reverse complement strand
AAAATTTTGTTGAAATAAATCTTGCCAATTTGTATTTTTTGCTTTTTTGATCTTAAAGTACCCAACACAGGCCAAAATTGCTGATTTAAATGATTGGTATAACCAATAAATTAAAAAAGCGATAACAAAATAAGCAACAGCTTTTGGTAAAACAATAGACCCCCAAATAGGGAAAAGAATGGTAGTCCAAGCAAAAAACCCGGGTATCATTTCCCAGAGACGATAAATTTTTGTTTTTTTATTAACCATAGATTCTCGTTTGATTATATCAAGAATATGGGTTTTTAAGATAAAATAAGATAATGAGTCTAGAATCGGCGGTGAGAAAAACAATTGAATATGCGCACAATTTTCAAAGTCATATAAATAAAAATGAAATTATAAAAAGGTTAATTTCAAAACGGATATATCCCAAAAATGAAATTGAAAAAGAAATAGCTAAATTAAATTGGAAAAATAAAAAAAATAAATGGGGAAAAACGAAACTAGCCAAAGCCAAAAAAATTTCTCCTTTGATAAAAAATAGATTTAAAGAAATATTGTTTATGGGGATCTCTGGTTCAGTGGCGACCGCTCATCCCAAAAAAAATGATGATATTGATATGTTCATAATTACAAAAGCTAATACTTTGTGGAAAAATAGGCTACGATTGAGGTGGTGGATATTTACAAATAAAATACCTCATCGTAAATTTAATCAAACCGAATCGAAAGACCAGTTTTGTTTCAACTTGTGGTTAGACGAAAATTATTTAGAGATTCCCAAAACCAAACAAAAATTAAAAAACGCAATAGATTTGGTGTCACTAAAACCATTAATTAATAACAATAGAACATATGAAAAGCTACTCATAGCCAACAATTGGGCGGCAAAATTTGTGGCGACACCATATAAAGCCAAAATGTCTAATATCAAATTTCTAATTACTAATGAAAAACAAAAAACAAATAAGTTTGAACAAATAATAAATTATTTGTATTTTTGGCCACAATATTTATATATGAGACCAAGAATATCAAAAGAAAAAGTTAACCCCTACCAAGCTTTTTTCCATAGGTAAATGATAAAATATGACAATGAAATGGTGGTGGAAAATCGGGACGATATCCCTTTCTATATTAATTTTATATATCTCTTTTGTAAGGGCAGGTTTAGATAGAATTAGAAATAATAAAAATTATGATAAGTTAAGGAGTGTTCCAATTACTTTTCAGTTGAAAAATGATTTAGGTCAACTGGAAAATTATTGTTATAAATTACCAGAAAGCAGAACATTGCCAGACAGCCCATGGTATATAATAAAAGACTTAAGAGATGAGTTTTGGGTCAAATTTAGTAAAGATCCGCTTGAAAAGGCTAACATCTTATTGTTGATTTCTGACAAAAAACTTGAAGAAGCAATAAGGCTAGACGAAAAAGGGAGGCAAAACCTGGCCAATGAGACCGTCAAAGAGGCAATCTTGAAACTTGAAAGATCAAAAAAAATAGTTAAATCACTGGACCAAGAAGATATTGAAGTAACGAAGATGAATACTAAAATTGATGAGGCAGAAAAAGTATACAAATATTTAATTGAGTATCTGATGCTAGACAAAGAAACTCAAAATCTGTTTATAAATAATGTAGAAAATTGTTATGTCCAATAAAAAGAAACATAAAAATAAATGGTGGTTACTATTGATAGTGTTAATAGTATTTTTGGCGATATTTATATTCGTTTTGTACAATATCCCCAACCCAAGTAAACTGGACAATGGTGAATACCCTCAGTCTTCACAAATAATGGATAGGAATGGAAAGTTGTTGTACGAAATCTATGCCGATAAAAGAAGGGTGGTTGTAAACCTGGATCAAATTCCTAAAAATTTGATAAACGCAACCTTGGCGATAGAGGATGCAAATTTTTATAAACACAACGGGTTTGATTTTAAGGGACTAATTAGGGGTTTATACAGAACAATATTTAAACAAAGATTACAAGGCGGGTCGACATTAACCCAACAATTAGTTAAAAATGCCCTGTTGACGCCAGAGAGAACTGTATCGCGAAAAATTAAAGAAGCAATTTTGACAGTAGCAACCGAGATTATGTATACTAAAGACAAGATTCTTGAAATGTATTTAAATCAAACCCCATATGGTGGTACTTTGTGGGGGGTTCAGGCAGCGGCGATGGGTATTTTTAATAAAAATGTAAATGATTTGACTTTGGCGGAGTCGGCCTTGATTGCTGGCTTACCAGCATCACCTACCCGATACTCACCTTTTTCTTACCCAGAGACGGCAAAAAATAGACAAATTATGGTATTAGATAGAATGTTGGAATTAAAACTTATTAACCAAGAGGAGTACGATTTAGCCAAAAACGAAGAACTAAAATATTATGTTAACAAGATAGGGATAGAAGCTCCCCATTTTGTTTTTTATATAAAAGAGTTGTTAACAGAAAAAT
>JAEHHB010000059.1 GCA_019248165.1 Candidatus Shapirobacteria bacterium S2_F12 | reverse complement strand
TTACGAGTTAAAATTAGTCCACAAGCTACGGTTACAATCCAAAATTCTCTCCCCAAAATCATTACAACCTTAATATTAGTTACTTTTTCTTACGCTATCGCTGGACTAATTATTGATTTTTCAAAAGTATTTTTGGGTATCATCCTTTCGTTGATTTACGTTATCAAAGACAGACCCCTCAATGGCGAACTGTTTCCAACAACTATTACTGGAGGCGGTGGTTTCCCCATCACCAGCTGGATAGGTAATATTATTCAAATAATTTATGAAGGAGTAATAGAATTTATTACTCAACCAAACCATTTTAATAATTTGTTAAATCAAAATTTTTATGGCATTTACGATCTGGTAAACAGAGCCATCCCAGCCCATGCCGGTGTCGCTCTTGGAGAAATTGCTGGACAAATATTTTTAGGAAGCCTGGTTGGAGGTTTGGGAAGCGGTCTTCTTGGAGGACTAGGTAAAGATCTCGGTGGACTCGTAGGTGGCGCTGCTGGAGATGTTGTTGGACTTGTTGGCGGGGCTCTTCTAGTACCACTAATAATGGCTGTCATGACTGTAATTTGGATGATGAAACTCTATTTTGGTCTTCTCAAGTGTTACATTATGGTTATCTTCAAAATAATCATTGGTCCTATTCAAATTGGTTTTGGCGCTTTCCCTTCTGCCAAGTCTGGGTTTACCCCTTGGTTAACCAGTATTATCGCCAACGTGATTGTCTTTCCAGCAACAACTGCTTTTATTGTTGCCTTAAACTATCTTACCGACGCTATCTCTGGTAACAAGCTTTGGATACCATCACAGATTAAACTTGACACTCTTACTGGAGCTTTTGGTGGCAGTATTGTTTCTGTTGGAATTGGATTAGCGGGGGTATCTATGATTTCTAAACTACCAAAACTTATTCCAGAAGCAGTATTCAAGATCAAACCCGACGCTTTCGGTACAGCCATGGGCGAATCGTTTAAACCCGCAGGTAAGATTGGTGGAGGAGGCGGTACATACCTTGGGAATAAATCCTCATCAGTAGTAGGTCAAGCACTGAGTAGTGGTGGCACCCCACCAAGGTTTTGGAGTTTTATTGATAAAGCTACGGATGTCACCGCTCGAATGGGGTGGACAAGAAAAGGGTCAAAATAAAAACCTTATCTTTTACCAAAGATATCACTGAAACCTCTTTTAAATGATCCTTTATACACAAAATCAAAAACTTCCTTTTGGAATTTAGACAATACACCAGATCTTGGCGCATAATTTAAATCTGAGTTCGAACAAGCTATAAATGATTGTAGGCACAATTGTCTAATCGCCTCTCTATAATCTTGCACTGGAAACCTCAATGTCAACAATTTATCTGATTTATTAACACCACCAGACCCGTAAATAATTGCCGCATATAATCTAACATCGTCCAAAATCGGCAATTTTTGGCCATCCGGCATTTCTCCTTGTTGATGTAGTAATGATATAGCATTTTTTATTTCTATCCCCCACTGTTTTCCGTTTTTTCCATCCAATGGCATTTGCCCCGTTAAAAACTTAAAAGTGGTCAAAGCCCCCTCTCTCATATCTTTATAATCCTTAAAGATATTACTTTTTGAAGCTTGTCTTTTACTGAAATCAATAGTTGCCCCCTCTATTAAGGCTTTTGCCATTGACATCTTACCCCTATTTGTTTCCACACTATAAGTATCCAAAAAGCCAACCCCGAGTCTTCTTGGAAAAAGCCGAACATCGCCACCCCTTTCATATTCTGCCCTGAAATCTTTATCATATTTAAGCTGATGGTCATACCAATCAGCCAGCGGACCCCCTTTTATTTCATCACGACCTATAAACAACTTTTTATCTGTTAATTTGCTTGAAACCTTTGCATCTGGGTGAAATATAAAATTAGCCGCATCACCCTTTACTCCATCAATTGGCCCTAATTCTCTATAAAAATCAGCCGATTCAACAAAATCACAATTATATAAAAAGTTCCAAGCCGTTCCAACTTCTATCTGAGCCTCATCAAAATTATGCACTTTTTTCCAAACTTCTATAGATTGTTCTCTATTCAGACCTCTTGAGCTCATTATTTGCGAAATTTCTCTAGAATACAACTCACTAACACTACCCTTTCCCAAATAAGCTTTTTGTGCACAAAGAGACATTGCCACCTCTTGTTTATATCCATCTATGTCCAACAATTTCTTACTTATCACCAAGGTTTTACCATCTCCCTCTTTTTCTGGTTTTAAATATAAAAATTCCGAACCACTACCCTCATCTCTTTTTAAAACACATAAATCAGTAACAAATTTTTGCAAAGCAACCCTAAAACCGTGCTTTTCATACATTATTTTTAATTCTGACTCATTTAGTTTAGTTCTATAGTTGTCATCCAACCAAAGCTTTTCAGTTCCTTTTACGCCATCCTTCATTGCAGTTTTATATTCAGAGCATTGGGCTAAATAATGTGCTCAAGAGGTCTGAATAGAGAACAATCTATAGAAGTTTGGAAAA
>JAEHHB010000006.1 GCA_019248165.1 Candidatus Shapirobacteria bacterium S2_F12 | reverse complement strand
ATTTTTGGCAACGATTATTTCACTATTAATTTACTTAAAATTAGGAATCGATTTTATTTATATCCCTTTGATGTTTTCAAGTTTGGCTATTTTTCTGGTTTCTGATTGAATTTGTTGCCAGTTGCCTTTTGCTCCCATAAACTTTTCATCGATTACCTTGTGGTTGCGGAGGGTATTAATCATATAAGGTATACCCAAATAGTGATTAATTTCTTGTTTTAAAGTATTTAATTCAGTCCTAACCATAGTCCAAAAATGGCTAATATAATCCCAGCTAGCCAAGCTCGAGTAACAATCTTGGGTTCTTCCCAACCAATACTTTGGAGGGTTAAGTGGATTGGTGCTGCTGGAAAAACTTTTTTATGAAAATATTTTTTACTAACAATTTGAATAGCACTGCTCATCCCTTCGATAATAAACGGCGACCCAACAATCATTAGCGGAACTACTTTTCCCAAAAGAAGGGCAATTACTGCAAATGTGGCACCAAATGATAGGGCTCCGACGTCTCCAAGCCAAATTCTGGCTGGATAAATATTGAAGTATAGAAAGGCGATTAGAGAGCCGATCCAGAGAGCTAAAAAAATGGAGATTGGGGTGTCCAGTGAGCTGTTTGATAAAAACCAAAAAGAGAACAGGGCAATCATTAAGAGCCCCCCTGATAGACCGTCGAGACCGTCGGTAATATTAAAGAAATTGGCAAATCCGGTGATCAAAATAACGGCGATAGGAATAAAAAATAAACCCAAATGAATTGCTCCCAAAAAAGGGATATAAATAAAATCGATTCCTAATTTTAAGTAAATTAATAGTGAAATAATCGTTGCCAAAAATATTTGGAGTATAAATTTGTGCGACATTCTCAAACCAAAAAAACCAGTTCGTTTAAAGCCAAAAAATTTATAGACATCATCATATAGACCGAGAATACCAAAACTAATGAATGTAAAAAATAAAATAAAAAGTTCGTTGTTTATTTGATAGTTTGAAGAAATAAAAATGGTGCTAAATTTTAAAATTGGGAAGAGGATAATAAAAAGAATACAGACTGAAACAATTACTAGTAATCCACCTCCGACAGGGGTTCCTGTTTTAATATTGTGGTATTTATCAAAAATTGGAGTTTTTTTGTTTTGGAAATCGGTGGTAACTTGTTTTTGGCGCTGAAATTTTAATTTATATAGCAAATCAATAAAAGGAACCACTAAAATACTGGTGATTAAAAAGGCGAAGAGTAAAAATCCTAAATATAGATGGATCATAATTTATGTTTTTATATAATCAATATTGGCTCCAAGAGAGCGAAGTCTTTCGGCTAATTTTTCATAACCACGTTCGATATATTCGACGCCATCAATAATTGATTCCCCTTCGGCGGTAAGTGCGGCTAGTGTTGTCGAAGCTCCAGCCCGAAGATCGTTGATAACAAAATTTGCTGGGCTAAGTTTTGTTGGTCCGTAGATCTTTACACCATGAAAAAATTCTTTTCGGTCGCTTTCTGGGTTAAATTGATAATAAGTTTCTGGGTTATCAACAACTGGATTAAAATAAGCTGCCTTAACTCCCATCTTTTTTAAGTTTTCGATGTGTTGAAATCTTGAAGGGTATACTTTTTCGATAATAGTACTACAACCGACTGTTTGAGTTAACAACACCGAAAAGATGGCTTGCCAATCAGTCATAAATCCGGGTTCGGGTCCGGTTTCGATATCAATATTTTTTAAATTTTTAACCCAAGAAATGGTTATTTCGTCCTTACCTGGAATAATCTTGGCTCCCATTTTTTCTATTACATTGATAAAAGTTTCGATAGTTTGTGGCTCTATTCTTAAAATATTTATCGACCCTTTAGTTGCTAGAGCGGCACAAGCGAAAGTAACAATCTCGTTACGGTCACAAATTATTTGGTGTTTGGCACTATGGAGTTGATTTACGCCGTTTATAATTATTTTTTTGGGATCGATGGTATCACGCATTATTTGTGCACCCATAGCGTTGAGCATTGAAATTAAATCGTCAATTTCTGGTTCTTGTGAGGCATTTTCAAAAATAGTTTCACCGGGAGTCATGACTGCTGTCATAATTACCGTCTCGGTAACAGTGTGGGCTGGCTTATTAAAAAAATAGTGAGTATTTGTGATTTTGTCGGTTTCAAAAATTATCTCTGTGTCGGTTAGGGTAGTGTTAATCCCCATGGTCTTGAAACAATCAAACAGACGATCAAGCGGTCTGGCCCCCAATTTGTCTCCACCAGGCATAGGAACAATAGCTTTGCCGGTTCTTACCAAAAGCGGTGCGGCAAACATAAAAGAAGCTCGAGATTTTTCGCCAGTACCTACTGGGACTATAGAACTAGTAATTTTTGGAGTAGTAATTTCGATGCAATGTTCACCACAATACTCAATATTACTTCCGAGACTTTTGGCTATACTTTCGGTAATTTTTATATCAGAAATATTTGGGACGTTTGTAAGTTGAATTGTTTGGTCACAAAGTAATGAGGCGATAACTTGTTTAAAACTGGCATTTTTGGCTCCACGAATCGAGACTTCTCCATTTAATTGTTTGCCACCAGTAATGATATAGCGAGACATGGATTAGATAATTAGCTTATTAGCTAAATAATAAATTAGTAAAAAAATTAATTTTTGAAAATATTAATAATTGATTTAAAAATTCGATTGTTATCATAGCCTCCAGAACTCATATATATAAATATATCATTTGACATTAGATTACTTCTATAATACTCGATAATTTGTCTCTTGAGGGGAAGATAGTTTAATTTTGAGCCTAGTAAGGTTTTAAAATCATTGGCAGTAGTCCGATTGTTTTTGTTAATTTTTAAGTTGTACTTTAATGGGCCAAGGACTATTTCTGACGCTGGCTCAAATGCTTCACCTAACCCGGTAAGACTATTTTTATATTGATTAAAACTAGCGTGAGCCAAGTACAAAACTTTTATTTTTCTGTAGGGATAGTGATTTTTTAGTGCTAATAAAGTTGATTTGATACGTGTGGTTGATTGGGCAAAGTCATCAAAAAATAAAATATTTTTGTGATTAGCGACTAGCTCTAGCCGTCTTTTTACACCCTTGTAGGTAAAAATAGATTTTTGAATTATTGATTTTTTAATTTTTAAGGAATCACACAGAGCTACAGCAGCAAGAATATTTTCAAAATTAAATTGACCTATAAGTTGGGTGTCTATTTTTAATAGACCATTTGGTGTGTTTATTATTAAGGTTGTCAGATGTTCTTTAACCTTTATCTTGTCGATAAAATAGTCTGATTGGGGTGTGTTGTAGGTAATCACCGGGGCTTTTGAAAACTGAATAGTTTTTTGAGCAGAAAGACTTTTTTTATTGACAACTAATACTCCGGTTGTTGGTAGTAAACCAACAAGCTTATTAAAAGCATTTTGATTTTTTGATTCCGAAGAATAACAATCTTTGTGTTCCCAATCGGCGCTGGTAAGTAGAACGTATTTTGGGGAATAATTCAAAAATTTTGCTTGTTTGTCTAATCCGTGGATAGATTCATCCCCTTCTAAAATTGAGATATCTGACGAGGAAAAAGAAATGGCTGGATATTTGTTTTTGGGTTCGCCACCAAACATGTAACTAGGGTTTTTTTTGGCTTTGACAAAAATCCAACTCAATAAACTAGAGATGGTGGTTTTACCGTAACTTCCAGCAACAACGATAGATTCTTTTTTGACTAAATTTTGGGCTATATATTCAGTGGCTGAAACATAGGGTATTTTTAGTTTTTTTATTTGGATAAATTCTTTTTTGGTTGTTTCAAATGAATTGTAGGAGGAACCGACAATGCATTGATCTATATCAGGTGTTATTTCAAAAAAATTTGTTTTAATCTTGGCTTTTTTGAGTATCGTACTAATAGGTGGGTAAATTTTTTCTTGATCAGAACCAGAAACCTGGTGGCCTAATTGTTTGAGCTTAACAGCTAAGGGAGCTGTCATGGTACCAGCAATACCCAAAATATGAATATGCATTTTAGTAAATAGCTATTAGTAAGTAGTAAGTAATGAAATTATTTATCATATTTAATCCAGTTATTATCTTGAAAAAATTCAAAACCGGGCATATTACGTTTGTAATAACCAGTCTCTATGGAAAATCGACCTAAATAACAATATTGTAATTTTTTTTCATAACTGTCGATAACAGTCTGCAAAACAAGACGGATTGGGAGGTCTTTGTGGTTTACGGTAGGGTTATAAAAAATGTAAGCAATATGGCTAATATGGGGCGAAAAATAGCAAAGACTGTATGCGACGGTTTGGTTATTTTGGTCTTTCCAGGTGTAGATATAGTTAAAAATATGGTCACTAAAGATTCTTTTTACCGAACTTATAGGAAATTCCCAACCTAATTGATTTATCCATTGATGGATATTTTTTTGAATATCTAGATTGTACTCAAATGTTGATAATGGTTGAATAGTGTAAGAAAATTCTTGAGTTTTGTTGACGATACGGCGATTTTCTGAAGAAATTTTGAAGTTTGATAGATTAGCACGGCTACTGGTATCAAAATACCAATAATTTTTATCATTCCTTTGGGGTAGAAATCCAAGAGAATAGTTTTTGTCGATACTATTATTGTTTTTTATATTGTATTTAGCCATAATTTTGAGGATTGCGATTTCTAAAAGCAGCCCTAAATGCTTCTGTTTCAGACCAGGGATATTCGATATTTCCGTGAAGCATGGTGTTTTCGTGACCTTTGCCACAGGCAATTATTGTGTCATCGCTTTGAGCAAGTTTAACTGCCAAATTAAAGGCGTCTTGTCGATTGGGAACATTAAAATAAACAAATTTTTTGGCATTTTTAACTAAATTTTTTATTTGGCTTAGTTGGTTTGTGTGGTCAATTAGTAACAAGTTTTTGTCGATACCAGAAATTATTTGTTGATTGATATCTTCAATTTTTTCATTTCTAGTGTCGTCAGCCGTGATAATCGCGATGTCGGCGATATTCGATACGACTTTTCCCATTTCAGGGCGCTTGGTTTTGTCTCGGCCGCCAGTAGCCCCAAAAATTACTATCAGCTTCCCTTTAGTATTAGTTCTAAGCGATGATAATGTTTTGCTCAGAGCGTTGGGAGTGTGAGCAAAGTCGACAATACTTTTAAACCCAAAATCATTTTTTACTTCCTCTCGGCGACCCTTGGTCTCTGGAAAAAATTTAACCGTATCGATTAGTATTTGAGGGTTAATCTTTAGATGATCTAAAATACACAAAGCAGTTAAGATATTGTAAATTTGGTATTGATAATTGCAGTCTGTCGCAAAATTAAGTTGGTTAACAGAAAATTTTAAAATAGATTTAGAAGTTTTAATATTACTGGCTTGATAATCAGATTTTTTATTTATGCCATATGTAAAAAATTTAGTTTTTAGATTGTTTTTCAAATATTCAAAACTATCATCGTCTCGGTTGATAACAGCAAAAAGAGATTGGTCAAAAATTTTTGATTTGGCGACTAGGTAGTTTTCCATAGAAACAAAATAATCAAGGTGTTCATGGGAAAGATTAGTAATTGCGGCTGCTTCAAATTGGCAACCATAAAATCGATATTGATCTAGAGCATGTGCGGTTACTTCACAAACGACGTGGGTAACTCCGTCGTCGACCATTTGTCTAAAAATTTTTTGGATTAAAGATGGGTCAGGGCTGGTCATGTGGAGTCCGGTGTCAATTTCTTTATTGCCGTATTTAGCGCCAATAGTTGTGATTACTCCAGCGTTGATTCCGGCTTTTTTTAGAGCTTCATAAACTAAAATAGCGGTGGTAGTTTTACCGTCGGTACCTGTAATCCCAATTAGTTTAAGTTTTTTTGAGGGAAATTTATAGAAATAGTTATAAAAAACACTTTTTGGGAGGTGAAAGAGATAGTTCTTTATTTTTTGTATCATTTAATGAGGTAATTATAACAAAAAGTTAATTTTGGCAGCCAATTCAAACCAAATCGGAGCAGCTGTACTAGATCCCCAAGCCGAAGATTTTGGGTTGTTAATGGTGACAACCATGGTATATTTCGGATTGTCACAAGGTGAAAATCCTATATATGACCCGATTGTTGATGAGTCAGTATAGTTTCCCTTGACTGCGACTTGAGCAGTTCCGCTTTTACCACATATTTCGATATTTTTAGGTTTGATTGAGGCGACGACACTGTTTTCGACAGCATATTTTAAGATTGATTTGATTAATTTTATTGAGTCGGGTGAAAACACTTCTACTGTTGGTGGGGGTTTTGGATAAGTGATTTGGTCTAAGTCGTTTTTGAAATAATCAACAACTTTTGGAGGTACTAAGACTCCGTTGTTGGCAATTGTATTAAACGCTTGAAGCATGTTAATTTGACTAACCACAATCCCCTGTCCAAAAGATGCCGTGGCGAGATCAATTTCTGGCCAGTTAGTCTTTATTGTGGGTTTGGCTTCTCCCTGTAAATCTATCCCGGTTTTTTTGGTTAAACCTAATTTTTGGTGATAATCTAGAAAATTTTTTAGTCCTAGCTGGGAAATAATATAGCTCATACCGATGTTGTCTGAGTTTTTTATAATATCTTTCAAATTTGAGTTAGGATGGGTAGTGTTGTCCCAGTTGTTGATTGTAAATGAGCCAATAGAACGAGTCTGGCCACATTGAGTGCAAATATAGTCCTGGTCAATCGATTTTTTGTCCAAAGCCATAGCGACGACTAATGGTTTAAAAATTGATCCTGGTTCGAAAAGGTTAGCAATGTTAGGGTTTCGGGACGGGTCAACAGTTGCTGAAGTTGTGGCCGAGACACTGGTCATCGCCAATATCCTGCCAGTTTTACTTTCCATAATTGTAATCATTCCCGAGTCGGCCTGATAATCTTGGACCCCTTGTTGAAGAATTTTTTCGGCTTGTGATTGAATTACTCTATCGATTGAAGAATAAACATTAAGACCGTTGTTGGAGTTAGAGTTCCAACTTTTTTTGGTTAGAATGGTTTTGCCAGTGGCGTCTTGGGGTGACCAGATGAATCCGGTTTTACCCTGAAGTTGTTTGTTGTAATAGGCTTCGATCCCGCCATAGCCAACATTGTTGCCTTGTGAGTTGTGAGCGACAAAACCAAGTATGTTTTTGGCTAAGTTATTTTCTGGATAATAGCGGTTTTCAACCAGACTAATGCTAAGACCATCAATTTTTTTTAAAAGATTTTTTTCTGAATATGAAAAGATTGTATTTAGGTCTATCCATTTAAGTTGTTGATTGTTTTTAAAATTGTTTAAGACCAGTTCGTTGTCTTTTATAAAGTTTGGATGAATAGAATCTATTTCATTTATAACTAAATCAATTTCTTTGGTAAGGTTGGGCTTATATATAGATATCTTATACCCATAATCGTTGATAACTAAAGGAAACTTGTCTGATGAATAAATATCTCCGCGAGCAGGAATTTCTTTTTCAAGTTTGTAAATTTGGCTTAGGGCTTGAGTTTTAAGTTGGGGGCTTTTAATAACTTGCCAATAAAAAAATCTACTTATTAGAGCCAAAAAACAACTTATAAAAGAAATTAATATTATTTTGTATCTTTGTTTCATTTTAAAAACTCGATATATTTATGGATTTGGTATTGACAAAAAGATTGCCAGAAGGTGTTGCTTGTTGGTATCTTTGAATCGAAGTTAGGTCGACTAATTGTTTTTTAGTCTCAGCGATTTCGATAGTTAATTGTTGGTATTTAAGCTTGTATTCATCAAGTTGGTTATTTTGGTTGACAATATTGCTAGAGTAGTAAAAAGAAAAGATTATTTGAGCAATAATACTGGTAAAAGTAAGTACTAGTAAAGTTTTGGACATTATATTATTCTATCTGATTTTGTAGCTTCTGAGTATGGCGGATCTTGATAAGGGGTTGTTTTTGGTTTCGACAAAGGATGGTTTTGTGGCTTTATAAGAGAGCAATTTATCTTTATTTTTTACAATAAATTGTTTAACAATCCGGTCTTCTCCGGAATGAAAGGTAATAAAACAGGCGTTACCATTGGGTTTGACAAATTCGAGGCTTTGATTGAGTAACTTTTCTAAATTTGAGTATTCATTGTTGACAACAATTCTAAGACTCAAAAAAATTTTTGTACTGGGATCAATTTTTGAATGGAGGTGTTTATCTTTGTAATGATCACGAATAATTTGGGCCAACCGCGAGCCGGTTTTGATGGGAGATTTTTGTCGTTCTCTGATTATTTTTAAAATAATTGGCTTACTCTGAAGTTCTTGTCCAATTTTTGTAAAAATTTCATAAAGCTGATCAAAGGAATAAGTATTGATTATTTCTTCGGCTGTAAGTGTTTGTTTGTGGGGATTTAAGCGCATGTCCAACGAAGATGAATCGTTAAAGGAAAAGCCCATGTTTTGGCCTGTTTGTTGATTTTGACTAAGCCCCAAATCGGCGATTAAACCATCAATTTTATTTATTTTTTGTTTGACCAAAAAGGATTTTATGTTCGTAAAATTGCTGTTTACGGGGTAAAAATTTTTATCAAGATTTTCTGATTTAATTCTTTGGGTAGCAATTTCTAGGTTGTTAGGATCTTGATCAAAACCGTAGACGATGGCGTTTTGTTTCAATATCTCAATTGTGTGACCTCCGTGTCCAAGAGTGGCATCAATATAAATATTTCCAGGAGACACCACAAGAGAGTCGACGGTTTCTTTTAATAGGACAGGTAAATGATAGTTCATTAATTTATCAAGTAGTCTCCGGTTAGTGTTGATTTATCTTCTTTGGTGACATTTTCAGGAGAAATATCAGTGATACTGCCCTTCCCGTTACCACTAGAAAAAACAGAGTAATAGTTAGCTAGATTTTTTATCAAAATAAAATAATCACTTTTAGAACTTACCGATCCTTTTATTTGGAGTTTTTCTAAACTAAGAGACAACCCACCATCTTTCTTAATATCCGATGATGTTTTTAGTACAAAAGGTGTTTCGTATCTTAGGCTTTGATTGTTAGCTGTTAGTAATGTTAGTGACAGTGTTCCGCCAACCACTCCTTGGTCGTATTTATATTTACAACCGTTTGTACAACTTGAAGTTCCCAGTAAAAGATCCCTCTCGATATTTTTAGAGGTAACTTTGATAGTGTCGCCGACACCTTTTTCCATCTCTAAACCTTCATCAACAGCTGAATAGATTAGTTCGTATTCTATTTCAGAAATTGATTGAGGGATGTTATCAATAATTAATTTTAATTCGTGACCGTCTTGCCTTGGAATTAGTGAAATTATTGGCTTGTCTGTGTCTGATAGTTCTAGTTCTTGAGAAATTGGTTGAGGGGTTTCCTTAATGGTTTGGGTTTTTTTACCACAAGCACTCAAAAAAAAGGAAGACAAAATTATTATTGGAAAATAAACAAAAAGATTGAGTTTGTTTTTTATCATATTATTTATTTAACTGTATTTGTAACCAACTGTCAATTTCGTCGCTTTTTAGACGAATTTGTTCCATGGTATCTCGGTCTCTGATAGAAACAGTATCGTCTTCAAGTGTTTGAAAGTCGACAACTAAGCACCATGGTGTACCAATTTCGTCTTGACGGCGATATTTTTTTCCAATATTACTACTGTCGTCCCAGTCAACGGAATATTTTTTGTTTAAATCTTGGTAAATAGATTCAGCTTTGGCGATTAGGTCGGGTTTGTTTGCTGCTAGTGGAATAACAGCCATTTTGTAGGCAGCAATTTTGGGGTTAATTTTTAAAAAGACTCTTGTTTCTCCTGATTTTGTTGCTTCTTCTTGATAAGCATCAAGTAATAAAAAGAAGAAACTTCGGTCAACACCCCCAGATGTCTCGGTTATCCAAGGAAGATATTTTTCATGAGTAACCGGGTCGGTATAAGAAAGGTCTTGTCCGCTAAATTTTGAATGTTGAGTCAAGTCGTAGTCTGATCGCCAATGGATTCCCTCCATTTCTGCCCACCCCCAAGGAGCTTGATATTCAATATCAAAAGCCTTTTTGGCATAAAAAGCTAATTCGTCAGATTCGTGTTGGCGGAATCGTAAATTTTTACTGTTATTAAAAAGTGATTTGTACCAATTAATGCGATTTTCTTTCCAATATTCGAACCACTTGTCCATGTCATTAGGGTGAACAAAATACTGAATATCCCATTGTTCAAACTCACGAGTACGATATAGAAAATTTTTTGGAGTGATTTCATTTCGAAAAGCCTTACCAATTTGAGCGATACCAAAAGGAATTTTTACTCGAGTTGAATCAACTACGTTTTTAAAATCAAGATAGATTGTTTGACAAGCTTCCCCTCTTAAATATGCATGAAGTTTTTCTCCTTCAATCACTCCGATTTCTGTTTCGAACAAAATATTATATTTTCTACCTTCAGTAAATTGTCCACTACAATCGGGACATTTAGATGGGTCTTCTAATAGGTCGGGTCGGTATCTTTTGTGGCATTTTTTACATTCAACCATAATGTCGGCAAAATTTTTGACATGACCAGAAGCTTCCCAAACTCGAGGATGAGTAATAATTGATCCGTCAATCCCAACTACATCTTTTCGTTTGACAACATTTTCTTGCCACCAGTTATTTTTCCAGTTTAATTTCATTTGAGAACCAATTGGACCATAATCGTAAAAACCTTGAACACCGCCGTAAATTTCAGAATTTTGAAAAATTATGCCACGTCTTTTACAAAGACTGGTAATTTTACTGACGAGATCGTTTTGATTATTTTCAGCCATATTTGTATTATATCGTATATTGACATAATAGATTTATGAAATAGATTAAGGTTAGAAGAATTTGACTATAATAAAAAAATATTATAGTGAGAAAAATTTTAGGGGAATACTGATAATTTATTTAAAAATAATTATTTCGTTTTGATTGTTGTCAACAAAATAGATTTTGGCCAGATTTGGGTATTCGTAATATTCCAGACCAGGAATTTTTTGAGTTTTGTCAAACTTGGTTGTACCGATGTCGCCCACCCATCTATAATATTTATCTGGAACACTGTATCTAATCCTTTCATTGATTATTCTTTGATTAATCCCAGTAAAGTTTTGTATTTGGGTCAAATTTAAACCCCAATCAAGCATGAGTCGCGGAGACATAAATGCCTCGGTGATAATTTTAGAATTAGGTTTTGTTTTTACAATTATTGGATAATTGGGGTGGTAATTGTTATACAAATAATTCCAGTTCCAATTTAATTTCCACTGATTGTTTATTTTATTAAATTCAATTTGAGAAATATTAATTTTTTGTCCGTATCTAGTTTGGTAATTAACTTCTAGTTGTCCAATTATCTTATTTTTATATTTTTGAACATTAGTAATTTTAGATTCAACCTTTCTAGTACCGATTTGATCTAAAAAATTGTCGTATGTAGTAACAAAAAAGTTTTCTGGTAAATTTTGTCTCTCGTCTTGTCTGATTGCACGATATAATTCGCGATAGTTTCTGGTATCAATAAACCTTGTAGTGCTTTCGAGAGTCCCTTGATATGGTTGAAGAATCACTGAGGTGTAGTAATAAGGGAGATTAAGAAGGATTAGTAAATAAACAAAAAATCTTTTCTGCTGGAAACATATTACTATTAAGATACAAAAAGTCGGTATTATTGGCATTAGGTATCTTGGAAAAAATGGCAAAAAACTGTTTATTACTATAAAAGATAGCGAGAACAATCCTAGGTACAAAAGAGGCTTGTCCTTTTTTTTGATTGAAATTATTATTTCAATTATTAAAATTATTAGTCCTATCGACAACATTGGAGACCAGTCGCCTAGTGTTCCCAATTCAGCACCAGCCCAAAAACCTTGGTAACGATTTATAAGCATTCCCTTGATTTGATTGAAGTGGTCTATCTGGCTTGCAGCTTGTCCAAGATAAAAATTAATTGGTTTTTGGTGAAGCCTTAACCATGGAATTGGATTGGGGTGTTTTGCAAAATATGAAATAAAAGAAAAACAGTATCCAGCGAAAAGACTAAAACTATAAAACAAAAAATTTTTAATTTTTTTGTTTTTGTTTACAAAAATAAAAAACACACCAATTAAAAATATCAAAGGAGTGTAAACACCAATTTTGCACCCTGTGGCAATCCCTAAAAACAACCCAGACAAGATTAATTGTTTAAAGTTTGGATTTTTTAAGTAGCCTAAAAAATAATATAAATGTAAAAGAAAGAAAAACATTAAGGGAAGATCTAACATCGTTTCTCTAACTTGAGTTGAAATAAAAGGAGATGAAGCAAAAAGCAACAAAACAAGTAGTTTGTTATATTTATTTTTAAAAAAATACTTTGAAGTAAGATATAAAACAAAAAAAAGAACAAAAATAGAAAAACAGACTTACTATATATGGATTGGCAAAATATTTTTCACTAATTCCATATAACAATTTTGCGAATGGCGGAACTTCGTAATTTATATTAAATGGATTTTCACCTGAAGCTAATTTGTATCCGACAAATTTGTATAAATCTCCGTCGCCTATTCCCCGGACACTGTTTGGGATATTCCATTGTGAGTGATAATAATAGTTTTCATAGTATTCTGGGTCATATTTGTACGAAAAAATTTGTCGAGAAAAATAAAGAGTAAGAAAAATAAAAATTAATATTAGAATTTTTATAATTTTATTTTTCATCTAATTTGAATTTTACAACATTATAGTTTTATTTAAACAGCTGGTTGCTTTCGAGGGGTTTTTCGATGATTGATTCGAAAAATCTTTTGATTAGTTTTTGACTGGTTTTATAGTCTTTTTGGGCAAAATTATCCTTTATATCTTGGGGAACACCAAATCCGAGCACTTCTAAAAAATTAATTTCATTTTGAATATATTGATGGATTAGATTTTTGTTGATGGCATTAATAATATTTTTTGAAATATCAAATATTTTTTCAATTTGCTGATTTTCGGCAATAAATTGGTTAACAATTTCCAAAAAATAAAACAAAAGATTAAGTTGCGCTAAGTTTTTGTCTGTTTGTAAAAATGAGTCAATATTTTGAGATTCAGATATCCAAAAGAAATTATTTTTTTGGTAAAGCTGAACTTTGATAACATTTCCCAGTTGAAGATTTCCAAGACGGCTACTTTTAATACTTTTTGCTCCTTTGGCAAGGGCAACTATCTTCCCTATTTTAGGTGTTAATAGAGTAATAACCAGATCGGCTTCTTTTGAAGTTTTTTTGTTAATAACAATCCCTACTGTTGATATGTGCCTATCCATTTAAAGTGAAAACTTGATCGTTTTGTCGGCGACCCAGTTAAACTTTGGTAATTCTTTACCGTTGATAGTTATTTGATAATCAACTGCCTTGGTACCTGGTTGTTTTTGAAGTACAAGGGCGTAGTCTTTGCCTACGTTTACCCCTGAAGTATATTCAATTGAAGTTTTGATATTTGATTTTGGATTTAAACCAAATTTGTTGCCATAAAAACCTTCAAAAACTTGCTTGTTTAGTTCTTCGTACTGTACTGTTTCAACCTCTGAACCAGTCATTTTGACTAATTTTGAACCTAGTGGAGTGTAAAATCTAAACAAATCTCGATAAACGGAGGCGTTTAGACACAAATCCCCTTTTTCCAAATTACAATTTGATCCTGGTGATGGGTTGACATAGGTGACACTTATTTTGTGAGTTGCAACTCCGTTTTGAATTTTGATGTCGTGATCGATTTTTTGGGTAATAAAGATATTACTTTTGGCACTGGCAAAATTGGCATCATTTAGATGTAAATAATCGGTATTTTGATCAACATCGACTATTTTACCGGTGATATTGGCCATGTTGCCAACGTTTTGCATTTGTTCATCTGGGAAATAAATCATGACATGTTTCTCGTTGATATTTTCGAACAAAGTTTGAACTAATGGAGACATTTTGTTTTTTTCTGATCCCATGACATTTGCTAGCAAAGCAGACATTAGGGGATTCATAAAGTCTTTTCGGTTGGGTTCGATATAATTTCGAGGTCTACCAGACATCCATTGTAAATCGTAGATAATTGAAGGGCAGCCGTCGCATCTTTTGTCTGGATTGGCAGTGAAAGTGCCGACACGAGTATCAAGTTTTCCCAAAACCCTAACCATGTCTACTAGAATCTCTGTATCAATGGCGACAACAGCGTCAAATTTATTTTTACTACCCATTACTTTTGTGTATTGGTCTAAAAATATTTTGGCATTGGTTGGAAAGTCTGGCGACAAGTTGCTGTCACGAAGATTAAGATAAGGAACATTAATGTGGTAACTCTTGATTAGTCTTGGTGCTGGGACTCGGCTGTTTATTTTGTCGTCAAGGTCGTAAATATTACTGGCAGTACCGGGGGTGACTTTACCGTTTTTGACAGTCATGGTGCTGTACGCAGTCCAAAATCCGCCACTAGGTCTGAGTTCGCCGTCGTTTTGAAAAATCATTAAATAATTTCTAGGGCTATCTTTGCCCAAAAGCCAAGACACTTTTGACAATAGTGGTTTGCTATTTTTGATATATTGATAAACTTGGGAAGTTAGATCTTGTGCTTGGTTTATTTTTGATTTGACTTCGATACCCCTAATATTGTCGGGATAGCGTGAGGCATCAATTTTGTTAATTGAATCATTAATATTGGAAATTTTGGATTCTATAGTATCAAAATGAGGGATTAAGCCTTCGATTGACTGGGTCAAAAATTCTATTCGGTCTTCGGTGGTATCAGCAGAACTCGTGGCGGCTCCCTTGATACCGAGAAAATCTTTGTATGGTTCAATGGCAGTAATTAGAATATTGCCTGTTTCTAGGCCATTGTCGGCAATGATTAGGGCTTCTTGACCATCTTTGTAGTAGTTTCTAACTACTGGCAGTGACCCGACTAATTTGAGTTTGGAGTAGGTTGATTTAATTTGAGATAAGTGTTGGTTGAGATTGGCTAAATTTATTTTTACTTGGTCTAAGTCCTTGTCGTTGACTGATTGTTTTAGTTTGTCTACTTCAGTTTTGGCATTCTCAAATTGGGATAAAAGTTGTTTACCAGGTAGATAAGCGGCGAAAAAAGTAACAGCAGAGATGGCTAATATTACAACCAAAACTATGGTTAATATTTTTACAATTCGATTTTTTTTGTTAGTAACTTTTTTACCAATTTTAGTATTGGCAGTTTTGGTGATTAAATCCATGTTTAAATTTTATCCAATTTTAAGTGTTTTTACCAGCGAGAGATCATACACAAAGGTGTTTTGAGTATAATCAATAATTCTTTACCAATTGATTGATTCCTAATATATTTTGAATCAAGCTTGGCTCTTTGTTCAAAATTTAAATCATTTCTACCTGATGTTTGCCAAAGTCCGGTTATACCAGGCTTGACTGAGCGAATATCGTCGATATATTTTTTGGTTTGAGGGTATTTTTTTTCATATTCTTGAAGTTCTTCTTCTCTATATGCCCTTGGTCCGACCAAACTCATTTCACCTTTTAAAACATTTATAAGTTGAGGAAATTCGTCGACTGAGGTGGCTCTAATTATTTTTCCAATTGGAGTTATCCGTGGGTCTTCGGACATAGGCAATTTCCAACCAGCTTCTTTGTATTTTTTCCAAAGTTCGGGGTAATTTTCTCTTAATCTTTTATCATTATCGCCGGTATACATCGATCGAAATTTGTACATCCAAAATTCTTGGTTTCTTCTGGTGACCCTTTTTTGTCTAAAGAAAACTGGCCCCGGAGAGGTAAGCTTAATTAATATTATGGTTACCAAGAGTAATGGTGAGAAGAGTATGATAAGAAAAATTGAACTAAAGATGTCAACTAATCTTTTGAATAAGCGAAAACAGAATTTTTTATATTTCATCATGTTTTGAAAAATATTTTTTTAACTTTTTATTTTTAATAAATTGGTTTACCATTTCTTTGACTTTAAAACTATTATCAGATGCCAAGTTAGACACCAATAGCCCGTCGGGAGTGTCGATAATGGCTAGATTGTTAACATCAATCAATCCAATAATTTTATTTTTTGGAGCAGAAACAAGGCAATTTTTCGAATCTATTTGGAGGAATTGAGTATCAGAATTCAAAGTGGCAATACCGGATGGGTTTTTCCCGAGTTGACGATAAATCGAATTCCATTCTCCGACATCGTTCCACCCAAAATTACCAGGGATAACCAACAAGTGTTGGCTTTTTTCGGCCAATAGTTTGTCCAAAGAAAAATTGGGAGATTTTTTGTAAACAAGTTTGGTGGTTTTTGGGTTTATTTCTGAAGATTCAAGTTTTTTTAGAAACTCAGTGTATTCTGGTTGAATTTGTTGAAATTCAGCTAGAATATCTGGGATAGTAAAGGTGTGGATGCTTGAGTTCCACAAGGCACCCTTTTTGACCAGGTTTTGGGCAATTTCTTGGCTAGGTTTTTCCATAAACAGACCAACTTTTGAGAAAGGTTGATTTTTTTGTTGAGGCAAAATATAACCAAAAGATGGATTGACGAATGTAGGCTTGATACCAATGGTAACAATTTGATGATATTCATTGGCCAATTTAACACTTTTATTAATGGTTTTTTTGAATCTTAAGTTTTGTTTGACATAATGATCAGAGGGCATTGTGGTTATAGTGGCCAGAGGGTTGATTCTTTTTATGTGATTAATGGCAAAAATTATTGCCATGGCAGTGTTTTTTTTGATGGGTTCAAAAATAAAATTTGATGCTGGGATTTTGTTGCCAATTAGTTTTAGGGTTTTTTCTTGGTAGTCGGAGTTGGAGACGATAAAAATATTTTTTGAACTACAAATTTTTTTGGCGCGATTTAGGGTTTGTTCAAGTAAACTTTTGTTTTTGAAAAGTTTAAGAAATTGTTTTGGGTGTTGATGTCGAGAAATTGGCCACAATCGATGACCACTACCTCCGGATAAAATAACTATAAAGTGTTGTGATGTTGTTGCCATAGTTTTTCGATGGTGTGTTTAAAGTTTAGCACAAAGTTTTTGGTAGAAAACTTAAGCGCGTTGGTGACACAATCTACCTGGGAAAAAGATTTTGAATCAAATTTTTTTAGAGCCAGACAAAGAGATTTAACAGTTTGATGTTTAAAAAATAACCCTGTTTTGTGGGAAACAACCGTTTCGGTTAGGCCTCCCTTTTGATAAGCAATAACCGGGCGACCACAGGCTTGGGCCTCAACTGGGGTAAGTCCATAGTCTTCAATTTGGGGACAGATAATAGCCTGGCAATTTTGATAAAGTGTTTTAAGTCTTTTATCAGAAACTTTACCCAAAAAGATAATATTAGTTGCCTTTATTTTGTTGACCAAATTTAATAATTTGTTTTTGTCTCTACCAGTGCCAACAATTATGAGTTTCTGGTGTAATTGGTGGCAGGCTTTGATGGCTAGGTCAACTTTTTTGTGGGCAACAAGCCTAGAAACTACCAGAAAATAGTCAGAAGTCATATCGGTTTTTGTTGGGACAAAAAAATCAGTGTCTACTCCTGGATAGACTATCTGACTGGGTCTTTGGTAATGTTTTGAAATGCGTGATTGGACTGTTTTAGAATTACACAACAAATAGTCTGGTCTGCGGCTATAAAAGTAATCAGTCTTTTGATATCGATTTAATAATGGCGACAAAAGTAGGTATTTTTTGGGTGTTTGGTAAAGATAGCGATTAGTATTGTGGTAATAGCAAATAAATAAAGTTTGAGATGGAGTCAGAAGGCAATGACCCATGGCCGAGGTCGTAGAGATAACAATATCGAATTGAGAAAAATCAAATTTTTCTAAAGCCATTGAATAAAACGGGGTATAAAAAATGGGATTTTTTTGACTAAAGGGAAGTCGTTGGAGACAGGAAGTAATAACTTTTGTCCCTGAAGGCAACCAGCCGGTTTTTGATGGATCGTGGGTAATGGTGAAGACTGGGGCATTGGGAAATATTTTTAGGATATCTAACAAAACTCTTTCTGCCCCACCCCATTGATTTAGCCAATCGTAAAAGATGGCAACTTTTAAATTTCTAATATCCAATTTCTAATGTCTAATTGATAATATTTTTTTGTAGACGGAAAAAGTTTTTTGGGCGGTCGAGTTCCAGGAGTATTTTTGAACTTGAAGATGACCCTTTTTTATCATTTGTTGGCGTAATTTAGGTGATTTTTTTAATTTTATTATTTGTTTTATTAGTTGCTGGTGATCATGAGGGTTGAAATATAAAACAGAATTTTCATAAATTTCTGGTAAACAGCTACTGTCTGAAGAAATTACGGGACAGCTAAGCGCCATAGCTTCGAGACCAGTGAGGCTAAAACCCTCCATTAAAGATGGGTGGACTAGAGCTAGTGCCTGAGAATAGATTTTTTGAAAATCTTTGTCATCAATATAACCCAAAAATTCAACTTGTGTTTTTAAATGATTTTGCGCTACTAGATTTTCAATTTTTTGACTAAAATAATTTCGAGCACAAATAATTTTTAGTTTGATGTCGGGGATTGACTTGAGAGCTTTGATAATTACTTCAATGTTTTTGTGAGGATAAAGATTGCCGGTGTATAGAATATAATTTTGGTATTTAGTATTAAGTATTTTGTATTTAGTATCAAAAAATTTTGGGTCGACAGCTTCATGAGTAGTAGTGACACTAGTAGGTAATAAGTGGAAATTTTTTATTAGATAGTCTCGCCAAAAATTACTAGGAACAATAATATTATTGTGTTTAATAATAAAATTTGTAAAGATACGATAAAAAAAATATTTCGGCCAATAAACTAGACTACTTTTAGTTGAGTTTTGGGGACCTTTGAAAAAGTGTTTTATAAGATCGTGGATGGTAATGACACTATTCCCAAAATAAAAGATCGGTTTATTAAAGTGAGTAAAATGAACCAGGTCGGGTTTTAACCGATACAGGACGATTGGGAGTAAAATTTGCTCTTTGAGTGAATAGTGTTTGATGTCGGTAATTAGGTAATTAAAATTATTTCCCAAATCATTTTTTACTTCTAATTCTAAGTCTTTATAAACTAAAAGAGTAAATTTGTAGTCCGAAAAATTGGGTAAATTTTTTAGAGCAATTAATAAATTTTTAGTATATCGGCCAATACCAGTGTGTTTGGGTCCATATAGTCGAGTGTCGATAACAATGTGTTTCATTTGTTTATTATATAGGTAACCCCTCTTGAGATTCCCGATTTAATAATTAAATTTTCTTTCTGTAATTTTAATAAATCATAATGGAGAGTTTTAGGATTTACTTTTAGAAATCGACGGTGAATAAAATCAAAAGTAGAATTTGGATGGTCTTTTATTATTTCATATATCTCACGACGACGAGGCAATAATGTGTTTAGATTATTAGGGTTTTCTAAATTATCAAATGTATCCTTTATTTGATTTAATATTGATTCTAAAAAAAATTTAATAAAAGGTTGGTAATCTTTATTTGGTTCAAGGGAGTCATAGTAAATTTCACGATATTTACTAATATACTCTTCAGGTGAGAGATAGCCATTAAAAGAAAATCCATTTTTGAATAAAATAAGATATGAAATAAGGCGCCCAATACGACCGTTACCGTCTAAAAATGGATGGATTTTTTCAAATTTAAATTGAAATATTGCAGCATTTACTAAACAATGGTTACTATTGTTATTGATTTCATCAATTAATTTTGTAAGTAATTGATGAATTTTTTGAGCTGGAGGGGCTATATATACAGCTACACCGGCAGTATTATATATTGCACAAGGTTGACTACGAAAACTACCATTATTTCCTAAAATATTATTCATCACAATTTTGTGAAGGTCTTTTATCAATTTTAAGGATACCGATTTGGGACATTTTGGGGAAGTGACGTAAAGATAGGCTTTATATAAATTATTGATTTCTGTCTTTGTGTTTGCATTTTCAATTTTACTTGAAAATCTGGCGCTTTTTAACAATGAATTTCTGAGAACATTTTTTTTAATATCTTGATGAAGATTAAGTTTCTCAAAGTAAGTTTTTAAATCTTCAATTTGAGAGATTATTTCTTTGTAGTCCATTATTAAACAATTTTAGAATATATTAGAAGAAATTAGAAGATATTAGAATATATTAGATAATTATAAATATTTTGCCTTAAAGACTCTTTTAAACTCTAATACATTAATCCCCTGCATGACCAAAAAACGAGTCAGAATGTTGTATTTTGGAAAAAGATTTTGCTGGTAAAAAATTCTCATAGCTTGGGTACTTGCTTTAGCAACCATAATTTTGGTTTTACGAGAGGCCAAGGAAAGATGTTTGCTTTTGTTGATAATTCCTGACGATATTCCCTGAAAATGAAAAATCTTGGTATGAGGATAAAAATATAAACGGAACCCCTTTTGTTTTAGTTGATAACAAAAATCTAAGTCTTCGCCATAAAAGAAATATTTTTCGTTCCACCAACCAATAGTTTTCCCAACAGTTCTTTTGACCATCAAAAAAGCTCCAACACAAGCCTCAATTTGGTGGGTGGTATTTAAGTCTAAATGCCCCAAGAAATATCCAGAAAACAGTTTTGATTTTGGAAATAATTTTGAAATATGGGAAAAATAACAAAACGATCGCCAGGGGGTAGGAAATCCGCGATGGCACTCTGGTTGCATTTTTTTGGTTAGAACCAGGTCTATTTTGCAAGTAGCGGCGTCTACATTTTTGTTTTGATTGAAAAAATCAATCATTTTTTTAAGAGTATATTTTTTGACCACAGTATCGGGGTTTAAAAATAATACATACTTTGAGTTTGGGTTGGTGACAGTAAGCCCTTGATTGTTGCCGTGAGCAAAACCCTTGTTAGTATTTAGTAGTAAGTATTTAGTATTAAGTATCTTTAGTGATTTTGACAACTCAATACTATTGTCACTAGAGTTGTTGTCGACAACAATAATTTCATAAGAATATTTGCCAAAATCTGATTTGTTGATACTCTCAAGACATTTTTTTAGATAGTCAGATGAATTGTAGTTAAGTATGATTATCGACAAATCCATAATAGTTTTTAGTTGGTAATTTTTTGGTAAATTTGACTAAGACCATTGACGCTATTTTGATAGGAATATTTTTGGCGAATCAAAAGATTGGCTTCGTCGCCCATTTTATTTCGGACTTTGTCATCTTTGAGCAATTTAATAGTGTTGGTGGCGACTTGATTATAATCACAGACAATAGAATGTTTAAAATTGTCAATTTTTATTCCTCCCATACCTTCGGGTGTAGTTACTATCGGTAGTCGACAAGCCATGGCTTCCAAAAATTTGTTTCGAGTCCCTCCCCCACTGCCCATGGGTGCAAGCAAAACCCAAGAATGTTGGTAATAATACATAGGATCGTGCGGCTGACCGTCAAAGTCGGCCTCTTCAACAATGACATCTTTTGACTGATAGTGTTGGTAGTAATCAGGTGCGTGTCGGCCAATTATGTAGAGTTTACAATTTGGGATCGCCTTTTTTATTTCTGGCCACGAATCTTTGATGATCATTTCAACCGATTCTCGGTTTTGCATCCATTTCATATTTGACACTCCAAACAAAATTGAGGGAAATTTGCTTTTGGAAGTTTTTGGTTTTGATTCAAAAAATTTATTATCAACTCCGTTTTGAAAAAGTTCGATATCTTTTCTCTTAGTAATCTTGGATATTAATTCTTGATCTTCTTGAGCGAAAGCAACTACGGTTCGAGTTTTTTTCCAATAATAAGTTTCCCAATATTTTAGCTTAAAAACATCTAGCCATAAAAAGGGTGAAATAAGTTTTTTCCATCCCTGAACTGTTTCGACATAGTGTTGGTAGACAGCGTATTCAACGGTTAGGTCGACTAGGACTATTGGGGTTTTGGTTTTGGGAATATTGGGCATTGGGTAAAAACAGTCACAGTGGATTAGATCAAAAGAGTTGTCGTCAAGTTCTTTTTTTATAGCTTTTCGAAAATTTTTGTTTATATGTTTGGCAACCAAAAAAGGATAAGGGCTAATAGCGGTCAAAATAATATTTCTGAGGTTCCAAGTCTTTCCTCTTTTAACTACAATAACTTTTGAGCAATATTGTTTGACGTCGTCTAAGCCTTCTTCATCGGGGCTGAGACAAATTAGGGTAATATCATTGTCTGGAGATAGGTATTTTATTGAATAAAAGGAGCTGTTTTGACCACCCGATTGAGAAAGCCTCGGGATATAAGGAGTAATCATTAAGATTTTTCTTTTTGTTTTAGTCATTTTTTAGTGTTAATGATTGATAATGTAGACCTGTCATAATCCAAAAGAGATAAGCTGTTTTTGATGCCTCAAAAACGTCAATAAAGATGGCGTTGGCAAGAGTGGTTAGTAAACCTCCTAGAAAAATTATTGATAGTAAATTGTAACTAGTAACTGTTTTTTTAAAAAGTAAGGGGATAGTTTTTAGAACAAAAAACAGACTAATGGCAAAGAATGAAATAAACCCAAACAAACCAGTTTCGCCAAGGTTTCTGAGATAATCATTGTCTGTTGCCAGAGTAATAGACCCAGGTCCACTACCTAATAGAGGATTCCGTTTTAAAGCTGTGATAGCTCGAGGCCATTCGGCGTTGAAACGAATTTCGCCTGAGCGAGCGACGCCAACATCGGCATCCACTTCTGGATAAGGTTCTGGTTGGTGCCTGACTATTGTTGGGATTGGGGTTGTTTGAGTAGTGACTGGAATTGTAACAACTGGTTTGGCAACAGTGGGAATCGGAGTAATCGATGAAATAACTGGTTTTGGGGAAGGTTTGTTGGTAAAAAATTGATTTTTTAGGGCTGGGATTGTGGCCATAAGTCGCTGGCTAAGGTCGTCCGATTGGAAAATACTAAAGACAACCAACGCGGCAACTGGGACAATCCACCAATATTTTTTTAGAAAAAACAAAGTAAAAACGACTCCGCCAAGAAAAGCAAAAGTTGAAATTCGTGAAGCAGTATAAGTAAATATCTGATAAATCGGCAACCAAGATAAGAGACTAACAATCTTTATAATTTTATTTTTTGTTATGAGTGCTACCCCCAAAATTATTATCAATACTACGCTTAGGAATGCTGCCAGGTCGTAGTGTCCAGCAAAAGTAGCACTAATACGTGTCCAAATATTCATTTGAAGTAGTTGCCCTTTTGAAAATTCTGAATTCATGGTCGAAATTATGGGAAAATTAAAATATTTTTGGCCGTAACCATAGACAGAAACTAAGATTGATGACACTAGTGTAAAAATATACAAAAATTTAAAGTCAAAAAGTGTTTTGACAGATTCAAGAGCAATAAAAAATAGAGACATGTATTCAAATCGGCGAGCTAGGTGGAGCAACAAAAGTTTGGTTGGTTCTGTTTGATAAATTAGGGCGGCATTTGTAAAACTAATAGTTATGGCGACAAAGTAGACTATAAATAACCAGGTAATTTTTTGTTTAAAAAATGGGAAACGATTTTTTATCTGAAAGATTAGCCAAATAAGTATTGCCAATGCAATAACAATATCATCAAGACGAATGGCAACATAAGTTCCTTTGACACTTAATAATGGGAATTTTGGATACAAAGGAATAAACAAAATTAAAATAGCAATTAGAGGGCGAAAAATATTTATATTTTTGAACATGCTTGTAGATAGATTGGAGAAAAATGGATAACAAAACGAGAAAAGGCGTTTATTTTTAACAACATTCTAACAAAAGGGTATTGCCAAGTGGGTCGATGTTTTTTAAAAAAGGAAAGAATCCCTCGATATTCATTTAAAATTGGATCAAGTCGGCTGGTAGCTGAGGCACCTCCAAGATGGATTATTTGTGGTCCGATTAGATACCAAACTTGATTATTGGGGGTCGATTGTTTGATTCGGTATGAGAGCTCGACCTCTTCTCCATACATAAAATAATCTTCGTCAAAACCACCGGTTTTGTCTAATAATGGTTTTCGGGTAAGCATAAAAGCGCCAGTAACCCAGTCTTGGGTGTGATCTTTGGTATAAAACTTGTCTTTGGTGTAAAAGTGGGGGGTGTGAGGGTGAAGCGGTTTAACTAGTCGGTTGACAAAAGGTAGGTCGTCAAGACTCAGACACCAGGTAAAAACATTGCCAAGTGTTGGGAAAAAACCACCCGATGCTTGTATAGTTTTGTCTTTGTTTAGAAGTTGGGCAGTGCAAATAGAACATTCGGGGTGTGAGCTTAACCAATCTAAGCTTTGGCTAATGGCCGAATGAAGAATAATGGTGTCAGAATTAAGATATAAAATATAGTTACCTTGAGCTATCTTGACACCTTGGTTATTGGCTTTTCCAAATCCAGAATTGGTTTTATTCTTTATTATTTGTAGCTGACAGTTGTTTTGTTTGTGAAATTGTTCGATTTTTTTCAGACTATCGTCGTGAGAGTTATTGTCAATAACAATTATTTCAAACGGGGTTTCTTTTAATCCTTTATCTTGTAAAATTGATTTTAAACAATTTATGGTAATATCGGCAGTATTGTAAGAAATAATAATAATTGACAAGATGGGTTTATTCATTTTTTAATTATTTTCTTATAGGTAATGATTGCAAAAATTACACCAATTTCGGTCAAGAAAAAGGTAAGTAATCGATTAAAAATTGGAACCGGAAATCGACGAATAGTTATTTTGGCCAAAAATTCTTGGTCTTGGTAGTAAATTTTATTTTTAATTCTTTTTTCTGGTTTAGTAAAGACATCTTTTTCCCATTCAAAACCATTTATATATAAAGACTCCTTAAACGGTAAGACCAACTCTTCTAAATAATAACTGGGAATAGTGTCGACAATAATTTCTCTGGCCTTTTCGGGAGGGTGATTTAGATTTATTCTAAAAATACCTTGATAGTGTTTTTTGTAAAAGCCGATTACTTGGTCACGAGACATGTTGGTAAAATATCCAGAAACATTGGCGATTTGTTCGGTGTCACCAGGAAGGTTTGATTTGATACTATTTTCCAAATCTGGTATAGACGGGGTAGGGCTAACCAAATAGACTACTGCCAAAATATTAAAAACTATAAAAATAGTCAAACTTATTTTTTTGATCATTATTGGAACCACATGGCGCGCCCAAGTTTATAATTCGGATTTTTTATTTTGCGATCACTAATTTTTTTGGCAGGAACGCCTCCCCAGATTTCAAATTCGGGGATATCTTTGGTGACCACGGCTCCAGCAGCGACTACTGCTCCCTTACCTATTTTAGTGTTGGGTAAAATTATGGCTCGTGGTCCAATAAAGACGTAGTCTTCAATCGTTACTGGTCCAAAAGAATTGCCGTAATCTAGTGAATTTATATCGTGTTCGTCATTGTAGATTAGTACTTGACTAGCGATACCGACATGATTGCCAATAGTCAAAGGGGCTCGCCCGTCTAGGAAGCAACGATCGCCAATAATGGTGTCGTGGCCAACAGAGATATTGCCGGGGTTAAAGAAATTGGCTCCAATATGAATAGTGGAATCTAGTGGCATTTCTATACCTGATAAAATATAAAAAAGTTTGCGGATAAAATGGATGGGGATG
>JAEHHB010000058.1 GCA_019248165.1 Candidatus Shapirobacteria bacterium S2_F12 | reverse complement strand
TTAGGGTCAATAATAACGAAATTATTTAAATTGATAAAATAATTTCTCCAAAAATCTTGGGTTAATTGTTCGAAATCATCAAAATAACAAATCTGTATTCCTGGCAAAACTCGGTGTATCAAGGCAAATTGGCCATTAATTTTTTTGGGAAATAGCATGGCATCTTTTTCCCAAAGATGAATTTTATCGTTGTTTTCATATCGATAATATTGCTCAAAAAAAGTATATTTTGAATCAACTCCTGAATTTCTAAAAATATCTTCAGCTTCATCGTAAGAAATTTGAGGACTAATCAAACCTTTTTTGGTCCAGTTTTTTAAATCATTACTTGTCGCATAAGCAATCAGGGCATTAATTCCATCAAAGGCGGTATAAAGCATGTAATATTTTCCGTCTAAATATGTCACTCGAGGGTCCTCTATTCCCATTCTTTCATACAAATACTCAGGTTTTAAGATTGGTTCATCCATTCGATAAATCACTTGACCGTCTTTTATTTGACAATACCCAATAGTTGAAAAATTTCTTTTTCTGACTGCTCGATAAAACATATGAATAATTCCATCTTTCTCCACACAAGCTGGATTTAACACTCCTCCATTTTCAAATTCAATATCTGATCTACTTTCAAGTAGTATTTTGCCTTTACTTACGTTAACCATACAACAATATCAAAGTATATCTGGTTTTTAAAAAAATACAACTTATACAAATTTTAGTGGTAATTAATTTTTTATTCTTTATAATAATTTTATGTATCTTCTCTATATTTCAAAAACTAAAATCGAAGTTTTTAAAAACGAAACCAAAGTTAGTGAGGTTTCTTGGACAAAAGAAAACTTAATCGATGTGTTGGGCCGCCTAAAAGCCACCTTTTCATCTCGTTTTAGGGTTTTATTGTCAGATGAGTTTATTAATATTACGAGTCTTTTGGCTTCCAACCGAGAATCAAAAAAGAGAAAAGCCATTCAAACCAAATCTCAGCCACTAATTTCTCAAGATCTTAATCAAACAGTTTGGGATTACAAAGTTGTTGCTAGGGTCGGCAAATTAAAATTAATCCAAATTACCTACTTAAACCAGGATTTTTTTAATCAATTCCGAGGGGCTGTTTATAGTTCAAAAATAAAAATAAAATTAATCGAAAGTTTTTCGACTAGCATTTGTCGTTTCCTTCCAAAAAATAAATTAATTTTTCTAGTTTTTCAAAATTTACTAGTAATTTGTTTCAACCAAACCCCGGTTTATTCAAAGATACTAGATAAAAAATTGTCCCAGGGAGATATTGAAGAAATTTTTGCTTACACCAAAGATAGGTTTAAAACCCTACCCCAACAAATTATCTTTTCTCCAACTGGCGAAATTGCTTTTTCTACTTATGATTTTTCTGGACTTATCCCTGAATATCTTGATATTAATCCCATTAGTGGATTAATAAACTCAAACAATATCTCCGGGCCAGACGAGTCCACTACTCGCTTGGAAATAAAAGACCCGCCGCCAATTGTAACCAATCGAATTTTCCCAATCAAACAAATAGTTTTACTGCTGATTTTATCTATAATTATTGTTTTGTCTCTAATTTTTGGGAAGCAATTTTTATCATCACCAAAAGATTTTGACCAAATTAGTCCAACAATTTCGACAACCCCAACTAACATCCCAACCTCTATACCGACAATAAATTTTGATTTGTTAAAAATTCAAGTATTAAACGGTAGTGGGGTTCCTGGTGAAGCGACCAAAGTGTCCACTCTTTTGTCTCAAAGTAAATTTAAGGTGGCAAAAACTGGAAATGCTTCTAATTATGATTTTGTCAAAACAGAAATAAAAGTTAAAAACTCAATCTCTTCAACCATAACTGACTTATTAATAAAATCTCTTGAGAGTCAATATGTTTCAACAATCTCTGCCGTCAAACTAGACGACTCTGATGAATATGATATTAAAATAACGACCGGACAACCATTAAACAATTAAAAACATTCATGAAAACAAAACCAAAAACCAACTGGTTTAAATTAATTATCTCTATCTTAATTACTGAAGGTGCTGGTATTTTTGGTAGCATCGCCACCGCTAGTTCGGTCAAGTCTTGGTATGTCACTGATGTTGTCAAATCAAGCTTAAGCCCACCATCTTGGGTTTTTGCTCCAGTTTGGACTCTATTATTTTTATTGATGGGAATTTCTCTTTATCGAGTCTGGCAAAAAAAAGGAGACACTTTTTGGTTTTGGGTCCAATTATTACTTAATATTATTTGGTCCTTTTTATTTTTTGGTTTTAGGTCGCCAACTTTGGCGTTTTACGAAATTTTTGTCTTGTGGTTAACCATCTTAATTACCATTGTAAAATTTAAAAAGATTGACTCACTTGCGGCCAAATTGTTGTACCCATACCTGGGTTGGGTAACTTTTGCTTCGATTTTAAACTATTCCATCATGATTCTAAATTAAGTTTTGATAAAATAGCCCATGTCTTTGAAAATAAATGATTATGACTATTTTTT
>JAEHHB010000057.1 GCA_019248165.1 Candidatus Shapirobacteria bacterium S2_F12 | reverse complement strand
ACAAACAAACTCTTTTTATGAAGGCAACGAAGCTTACAGTATTGGTTTTTTGGCTGGTAAGGGTGATTTTTGGGAATTCCCCGTGACCCGAGTGAATTGCATAAAGTAAATCACCTTGAGAAGTATAAGTTGGGATTCCTGTTGCCGGGCCCGGTCGAGAGACTAAATAATAAACAACTCCAATTTCGGTGATACCACAAAGACTAACAGCTTCGTTCATTAGGGCATAACCACCCCCGGAAGTTCCAACGGCAGCCCGAGCGCCAGCAAAAGCAGCCCCAACCGCCATATTGGCAACACCAATTTCGTCTTCGGCGTGGATTACTTTTAAATCTGGATAAGCTTCCTGTTTTGAAGCCAAGTAATGAAGTGCGCCAGTAGCTGGGGTCATGGGATAGGCACAATAAAAATCACCCTTACCAGCCAAAAAACCAATACTGTAAGCTTCGTTGCCTTCATAAAAAGAGTTTGTTTGTTTTACTTTTGGGAGTTCTAGATTAACTTTATATTTTGAAAAATTAGTTTTGGCATAGTTGTAACCTGATTCAATAGCTCGAGCATTTAAGTCACAAAAATTTTTGTAAAAACCACAAACGATTGTTTTGGTGATTTCTAAATCAAAATTTAGTAGATAAGCAACAACACCCAAACTAATAGTATTAACAACCTGAGGACTACCGATTTCATTGGCTAAAGTTTTAAATGGCATTGATAAGAATTTTCCTTTATTTATAATTTTAGGGTCAATTTGTTCATCAGAAAAAATAAGGCTATTAGCCGAAAATTCACTAAGATGTTGACTCCAATGACCAGGAATGAGTGAAAATAACAGGTCAACAGACCAGTGAGGGGCGAAAACTTTGTCTTGGGAGAAGCTGATTTGACAAGTATTATGACCACCTCGTACTAAGGAGGGATATTCACTATAATCGGCCAAATTGAAACCGTGAGAGACGAGTATTTTGGAAAAAAGCTGACCAACCGATTTGATTCCTAAACCTGCAGGGCCAGCAAACTTGATGGTGTAGACTTTTTGAGACATGAACTAATTTTACACTAAAAAATTTCTAATTTATAAAAGTATTTTTTTGTAAGCGGAGAATATTCAGTTATTATCTGAAGTCTTTGTAGACATCTTTTTCGGAGACTGGGTTTTTACCTGAATATCTCAAAAAATTGTCTTTTAAGCGATCGAGGCTATGCCTTAAAATTCCCTCTCCAATTATTCTTCGAGATGAAGTGAACACTCGACTTCCATTTTTGGAAACTAGGCCTATTTGAGAAAGTTTATAGAATAAGTCAGTGTCTTCTCCCCGATTTAACCTCCGATTGTAACCACCACAGGCATCTGCCGCCTCTTTTTTATAACCCATATTAGCACCACCACAGACTAGTGATTTGTGATGATTATTGATTGAATGAGCAACGTTAGCAGCAAAGGTATACCCGGAAAAAATTAAACTATTAATCTTATTTAGGGGAATATCGGGTCTAAAGTCTATCGTTCCATAACTTGCTACAACATCAGGGTTATCTAGAGAAGCCAGGTGTGACACAAGCCAATCGTCAGAGACTACAGTGTCTGAATCTGTAGTAATGACATATTCAATAGTTGAAGGCAGGGCTTCAAATCCAGTCTGTCGAGCCTTGCCAATACCCTTACGAGGTTCAAATTTCTCTTGTATCGTCAGTTGAGGCATTATCAACAACAAAGACAACGACGTTGTGATTGTTGGCCAATATAGAATTTAGGCTAGCTAATGTTCGAGGGATAAAATCTGATTCGTTGTATGCTGGTAATATTATGGCTCCTTGTGGATTTTCACACGAAGAATTGCGAATAATAAACTGTGAATTTTTTTCATAAAAAGAAACTTTTGCTTCGCTATCTGAGGCGGGGTGTTGTTGGTGAAGACGTGAATAATTTACCCAAAGAGATTCGGCATTTGTACACGATTCGTGCATATGTCGGAATTATAATAAAGTCGACAGAAAAACACAAATTTTTTCTTATTTATGGTAAAAATTTAAAACACATTCTCATTTATAAATTTTCGAAGTGACACTAGAATTAGACTGTTATTGTTGATTAGTCGGAATTCTTGACACTGGTCTTAGGTAACCAACCACCAGTGCCATTACCAGTCGAGACTCTAAACCAACCATCTATTTCTTCAAGGACTGATAATTTTTCATCTTCTATGGCTGTATAGACAATTGCAGAATTAACATCTGGCGTTCGATAAAGTGGGTAACCATCATTGTTTTTATTAACAACTAACGGAGCACTATTATTGGTTGGAATCTGCACTGTAGTTGGAACAACTTCGGTTGTTTCCCCTTGGACAAATCCAATATCTCCAGGCTTTGCCATATTGGATAGTTGTTTTTGATGAAAATTAAAAATTAGAACAAAGGAAATACTTAAATAAAACAAAGTAAAAACAAAAAATATTTTCTTAAGAATAATTTTTTTTGATTTTTTGGAAATAATTAAGCCAATAAGTGAAGGTAAGGTCACAACTGAGACGATGGCAATACTCTCTGTCTTGTTGTTTTTTACTAAATCTATAAACTTATTAATAAATGAGGTTTTGGTTGAACTGTCTTGAGGAACACTACCCCCACCACCAATAATCTTGAATACTATTCGATTGGAATAGATTTCGTGATTATCAGAGAGTATTTTGACAATACC
>JAEHHB010000056.1 GCA_019248165.1 Candidatus Shapirobacteria bacterium S2_F12 | reverse complement strand
AGAGTTAAAATTATTCTTTCATAATAATCTTTTTCAAATCGTTTTTTAAATATCTTCTCATTGGGTTTAAAATAAACAGCCACAAAAGGAAAAATACTTTCTTCAACTAACTCAAATACAAAATTATAATCATCTAATCTACATTTTCTTTTTTTTAACTCATCCATATATTTATTGTACGTCCTACAGTCAAACAAGTATCAGGCCCTCATTGTACTCAGCGCGCAAACCAAAAAACTCTGTTAAAAGATTTTGTTCAGATTAGCGGTTTGCTGGAAATGTTGTCTTTTGTGTGTTAAATTTTAATATTTATGGAACCATCAAAAAATTTCGAATTCATGCCTCAAAGTTACGAATTTTTTGATGATCCTAAAGAGCGCAAGGAACTTTTTAGATATTCAAAAGCGATAGCGGAATATTTAAGAACAGAGGAAATACCTAATCTAATTATTGTAGATCGAAGCTCAAGACCACTATATGTTGGGGTTAGAGAGTATCTTCGTTCAAAATATCCAGACGAAACAATGCCAAACATGTATTTTGTAAACCCAAAAGGTTTCAAGTCAAAAGAGGATTTAAGTTATCAAGAAATAATGGATTTTATTAGTGAATGTATGTATAAAGGTGATACCATAGATAGCCCAGATCAAGTTAAAAATAGTGCAAGCATTATGGATGAATTTTCAAATACTTATACCGAGCTGATGAAAGACAAAAAAAAGCCTGTGCTTGTTTTTGACACTTGTATACATAGTGGAGATTCATTAGAACCCATTCAGGGCATTCTTGGTAAATTAGGCTTTTCAGATGTACGAATTGGAGCCGTTAATCCACCCGAATATGGTTCAAAAGTTCAAACAGATTATTATATTACAAGACGCAGGCCAGAGAAAGGTTGTTACCCATTTGACCGCGATAAAATTATTGAGAAAACTTTTAGTCATGTTTATTCTAAAAAAACAGAAGATCGAAGGAAAATAGATCGATCGGTTCGTCTACGTAAGGAGATTTCACAGATTATAAAAGAAAATCTTAAATAGTTTTAAAATAATTTTTCCCCCTCCAGTCTGGTATTTTTTATCTTAAAATTTTCATACTATCTAACGGACTAAAAAACTTCTGATAAAATCAATCAAATGAAAATTGCAGTTGGAAGTACATCAAATCAAAAAATAGGTTATCTTGAAGAAGTTTTAAAAGAATTAGAAATAAAAGCCAGGTTGGTACCTATTGAGGTTTCTAGTGAAATTAGCAATCAACCACTCAGTAGTCAAGAAACCAAAAAAGGTTCTATCAATAGAGCCAAGAAAGCTTTTTCTAATTCAACCGATTGTGATTTTGGTATCGGTATTGAAGTTGGTTATCACCCAAACAAAAAAGGTAAATACGAAATGTTATGCTGGTCTACTATTGTAGACTCAAAAAACATAATTTCTTCTAAATCAGAAAAAATATTACTGCCAGATTTTTATCAAAATCTTCTTCAAAGTAATGAATATCTTTCCGATTATGTTGACCAGTATTTATCAAAAAACTCAAAACCCCCTTATAAATACATTGCTACTATTTTTAAAAACCGCAAACCATTTATTCAGACAGCTGTCAAAACTGTAATAATAAATTATTTAATTAATAATAATTAAAAGAAAAAAGCGGTTGTTGAGTCCAAGACAGGAAAGTTACTAAAAAATTTCAAACACCTTGTTTTTTGATTTTTCTCCTTTAACCAAAATTATTCCCGATTTTTTAACTTTCAAAAATTTAGCTAATGATACAACAACAGCCTTATTTGCTTTTCCTTCTAAATCTTTTCTACTCGTGGATTCTTTGAATTTGGATGAACCACCACTTCTATCTTCATAATTCATTATATATTTATTACTTCTAAAATTATTCGATTTTGTGAGTTAGAAATTTACACGATATCATCAATAAAACAGTTCTGTTGTTAATGGGTCTATCCATTTTCCCAATTCATTTTTATTTTGAACATAACCCCTTAAGTCTAGTGAATTTTGACTAATTCCAAAATGTAAATGTTTACGTTCATAATCAGTCTCTTGACTAAATCCTTTACCTAAAATTGCCAATTTTTCTCCTTTTGTCACTTTCGTCTTTTCAATAATGCTATTAGTAGACAAGTGTCCATAAACTAGATAATAATCAATATTATTGATCTGACACTTTAACCCAATTGCCCCGCCATAGCCAGAAACCCACCTTCGCAACACTATCTCCCCGTCACACACCGCCACCACCCAAACATCCCCCTCAACATCACCATATTCAATATCAACTCCAGTGTGAAACCCAGCAAATCTTTCTGGTTGAACTGGTGAGTTTTTGGGAGAAATAAAATCACCAAAACTTTTTTTTGTAATTCTTTCTTTAAATCCAGCAATTGGATATATATTTTCCAATATACCCGTCGTTTCAACCGACACGTTTTCGTTTTTATTTTCAGGTTTTTTATTTATGTCCTCTTTGTTAATCAAAAAATATACCAACACTCCAGCAATTAAAAGAAAACCGATTAGCCATTTTTTCTTCACAATTAATTTTACCTTATGACCAGTAATATTTAATTTTTGTATAATACCTTATGGTACCAACTAACCCAAGCATAGATAAAAAATTAGAAATAACAGTCGAAAAAACCATTGAAGCAATCGCTAGGATACAAAGGTTTATTATCAAATATGGCCCTAAATTAAACGATGATCAAAAAGAAAAAATAGCCCAAAAAATTAAAGAATTACAAAAATATTTATAACTCA
>JAEHHB010000055.1:1623-2902 GCA_019248165.1 Candidatus Shapirobacteria bacterium S2_F12 | reverse complement strand
GGTGAAGTATGTCCAATATCCAAATTTTGAACGATAGAAACATTTTGATTGTATTTTCTGACAATTTCTAAAACCATTTCTCTTTGTCCTTTTTTATATTCTGCTTTCTCTTCATCAGAGTTTTGTTTGTTAAATTCCCAAGCTTTAGGTCGACCAATTAGTAAACCTTTAATATTTTTTAAAATTCCTCTTTCTCCTAATGCTCGTAAAACCCGACGAACATAATCATGACTGGGAATTTCTTCTGATGTTTCCAAAAACAAAACAATGTTTTTAAAATCATCTAGCGTTGGGATATTATTCCCATGTCTTAATAATTCATCAACTGATTCCACGCACCCACCCCAAGTAACTCCTTCACCTTCATTAGAATCATTCCAATACCAACCATCATTGTCTTGATATCTTCTTTTTTGATCTAAGGTTGAAGGATCATTCCAATTTAATCCAATATCATTAAAAATAGGACTAGTTTTTAGTTCAAATAACCCGTCATCAAAAAATGCATGTTTTAAATATTCAACTGTAAATTCATCCATTTCTTTTTGCATGGCAAATTCAGTAAATAAACTGCCACCATAAAAAGAGGGAATTCTACATAACCAAAGATGATTAATAAAATGAGTATTGTCACTATAGCCAAAAAACGGTTTTGGATTGTTAATAAAAGGTTCTTTGGGAAGATTTTTTATATAAGTAATTTGGTCATCGCCGCCAAGTGAGGCAATTACAGCTTTAATTTCTTTATTTTCAAAAGCATCAATTAAATCTTTAGACCTTTCTTCACCGCTAGCTCCAATTTTTTTAGTGGTTGGAAATTCAACTGGTTCTAATCCAAAAACATTTTTAAGTCGCTGGCAACCTAATTCATAAACATGAGGCCATTTTCCTGGTGCGGCAAATGATGGCGAAAGAATTGCTACTTTATCATCTTTTTTAAGTTTTGGAAGCGTTACGAAGTTCATAGTCACATTTTATCATTTACCCCATTACAGGCTGTAAAACTGAAAAATGTTGATTCTAGAAAAAATACGAGGGAAAGTTAGGGATTTGTATCTATACCACATAAATTACATGGAAAAATAGTCTAAATGCGGAGCATGGGGGTTTGGAACCTTTTTGTCCCTATAACACTATCCCCAACCTCTGTCTTATTTTACCAGTCTTTTGTAGCTAAATGAGACAAATGAGACGGTATAAAAAAGAGAAAATGATAAAATTGACTTTATTTAGTTTATGTACTAAACTATTTATAAATATTATTATCATGAATAATACA
>JAEHHB010000055.1:0-1528 GCA_019248165.1 Candidatus Shapirobacteria bacterium S2_F12 | reverse complement strand
ATGAATAATACCCACACAAAATTATTGTTTGAGTTTTTAAGTAAAGCAGTTAAAATTCGTAGATTAATCGAACAGACAAGTTCGTTTGAAGATAAAGCAATCACCTTACTTCAAATCCAAGCACTTACCTATGTTCATGAACATCCCAAAACTCCGGTAGGCTCATTGGCAGATGAACTGTCGATGTCGTTATCGGCAGTAGCACAACTTACCAATCGCTTAGTTGAAGCCCATTATCTTAAAAGAGAAGATAACCCATCTGACCGTAGGATAATCCATCTTTCAATTACCCCAAAAGGAGTAAAGCAATTAGAAGCATTTAAAAAACAATTGACCATGAATCATTTTAAGACTTTATCCGCGATACCCGAAAATGACCTCAAGCAATTAGTCCGTATCTTTACTACCATTTTAGAATCTGAAAAACCAGAAAAAATATGAAAATTCCTAAAATATACCTGATAATTGTTTTGATAATTGGCCTAGTTATCGGATTTAAAACTATCATGTTACGTAAACCGGATACTCGGCTTATATATACTGCCCAAAAGGAAACGTTTCTTGAAACCATCCAGATAAGCGGTACATTTCACAAAACTGCCTCGGAAACAGAAAAAGCATCAGCTTATGCGGCATACCAAAATGCAATTAATACCCTTGTCATCAGCAGACAAAACAAAGTTGCCGCCGATGCGACCATGTGGACAAAAAGGCAAATGGTTTTGGATGCAGAAAACGGTGTCAATTATAAAAATGAAAACACCACCAATCCACTTACTAAAGAAGATTACACCGAACTAGAGAAACTAAGTATTGATTCAAAACTCGTTCAGGCAGAGAAAGACTTTCGGTCAGCAGAAACTAAATATAAGGAAGCAGGTACTTCTATTGCCGCCGCCCAAGCCCAGGTAAACTTGGCCAAGATTGCTTATGAAGATACGTTAGAGAATGAGCCATTGTTAACTGTGTATGTAAATGAAATATATGCCCCCAAAGTCTCAATTGGACAAAAAGTAAGTGTTACTTTTGACGCCATGAAAGACTTAGTTTTTTCAGGTAAAGTAGTCCATATTGACCCTATCGGTACCGTTACCAACGGAGTTGTCACTTTTCAAACAAAAATTGAGATTACTGATTTACCAGCTGATATTAAACCTAACATGACGGCAGTTGCGACGATTGAATTAATTCGTAAAGAAAATACCTTTGCTGTTCCGAGGAGTGCGATAGTATATCGTGAGGATAAAGCTTTTGTTCAAAAAGCAAATAATGACGAGGGAGATCTAACGGCAGTGGAATTGGGGGAAAAGGGATTTTCTAAAGTGGAAATATTATCTGGTTTGGAAAGCGGAACAATAGTCTTGGTCAGACCAAACAGTAAAAGTTTATGAAAATTCGAACCAGCTTTAACAAACTAAAAAGGGATATCATAGTGGGTAAATTTTTAGCGGTTCGTGAACTTAAACGTAACAACCCATGGTCAACGGCCTTGATTATTTTCGTAATGTCTCTGACCTTTTTTAATATG
>JAEHHB010000054.1 GCA_019248165.1 Candidatus Shapirobacteria bacterium S2_F12 | reverse complement strand
AATTTTCATTGTCCAAGTTACTTCACCTACCTGTCTGGCTACTCCCCAAGGAGTATCGTCATCAGTCGGAGTTGGGTATATTTTCTTTTTAATAATCGTTGGAGTTATTATTTTTATTTTTGGCGTTGGTGTCATCACCCGTGATGGGGTTTCTTTTGTCGATTCAATTTCTTCATCTCTTTTTTGCGGTTCAGAGTTAAGTTTAATCTCAATTATTTTTGGTGATATCAACAAATCAACAAAACCATTAATTTCCTTCCAATATTTAGTCGTTAATATGGCTATTAACCCTAGTTCAACAATTATTACTACCCAACCAATTTTAGATTTCACAATTACTATTATAAATTAATTACCAAATTCAGTTTGTTTTCAGGTAATATTAATACTATCTATCTGTTTATGAAAACAAAACCAAAAAACAAAAATAATCTTATTTTTCCAGTTATTCTCGCCTCATCCGCCATTTTAATTCTCTTTAGTTTCAAAGACAAAATATTACCTAGCTCTGTTGACAAGGAAAAAGACGACTCTTCATCAAATCAAAATTTAAATCAAAATGATGAGGATATTGACACTACTAGTTTTAAAAAACTTTCGATCCTTGCTAATCGCTGTCGTGGTTGTGGTAAATGTACTCGCCTTGACCCCGAGCACTTTGAAATGATTAACGCAAAAGCATCAGTTATTTCTACCAAAAATTTGGGCTCTGATGCTTTAAAACTGGCTATAAATAATTGTCCCGCCCAGGCGATTATTATTGAATAATAGAATAATGCAAAACTATCAAACAATTCCCATTCTACTGGTATTATTAATTTTATATTTTGTTTCTATTTTATTAGTAAAATTCAAAAAAATCGCTCTTTTGTCCCAACGACGTTTTTGGAATATTGTTTTATTAATTACTTTTTTAGTCTCCGGACTTCTTGGTTTAATTTTAGCAATTTCTATTGATCAAAAAATTAATCTTCCATGGTATTTACAGTTTCTCAATCTCCATGTCAAATTCGGAATTGCCATGAGTCTTGTCTCAATTTTCCACCTTATCTGGCATTTACCATACTACAAAACCATCCTCAAAAAATAATCCCCAAAAATCTATTTTCCTTTTGAAGAAATCCAAACCCAGGCTTTGTTAGGGAACTCAGTCGGTATCGAAGAAATTAATAGCGGTTTATCTGAGTTTGGAGTATTTGCTCTTATTCTGTCTTCTTTTCTTCCTTCTGCCCAAGCCTTTCCGTTTTTAACCCTAGTTTCTGTTATCAATTTATATGTTTCAAAATTATATTCTCCGGAAGCAAAACTAGTTAAATCAAACAAAAATTGAATCATTCCTGAATTTTTTCTTTTTGTCGATTCGTCAGGATTTTTTTTGTTGACCAACTCTGGTAGTTCTATTCCAGTTTCAAGTTCGTATTCTTTTATAAAATCACCGACTTTCCTTTTATAATCATTTACAAATTCATCTCCCCACACTTTTCTGACGCCAAAACCCCTGTCTTTTTCGGAATATTCCGATAAACTCTTTTTTGCTTCATCATCCAAATTTTCAAAATCAGCCCCACAAGAAGTCAAAACATCTCTTAAAATATTTATCGGCATCTCATCAACTCTTTGGTGTTCCCCAATCTTTCCAACCCAATCACTAATCATTTCTCTTTCTTGTTCAATTGTTTCTGTCAGTCTTATTGTTTCGTTCACGGCATATTATACCTCAAGCAAGTACTGTTCGAGTCTGTGGTGACATCTTGACCAGAGACCTTTATATGTTATTACAACTACAATCGTATTATTTTACTTGTTTTAGACTAATTCCATTCCATTCAATCACTGGTTCATCACCATAGTTCGCCTTTATTTCAACTGAGTGATTTTGCCAAGTACCGTATTCAATCGTCTTATTTTTTGGACCTTCAAAAGGGGCTATGGCAAAATAAACAGTTATTCTATAGCTATCAGCTAACATCTCCACCCTTTCGCTAGTTTTTATATTATCTGATGGTCTAAAACCATGTTTAAAACTTTCTCCCGGACCATAAACTTTTCCCATTGTATAGATTCCGCCCACATCCCTATCTTCTGCCGGGTTAGCCGCTAAATCATCCCAGCAAGTTGGATTGTGACAGACATCCATCATATAAGATTCGTTGCTAACATTAACTATTTTATAAACCTGAGCCGAATTATTACTAGAATTAGTTTTTGAGGTTTCATTTTTAACTTCCTCTTTTACCTCACTAGAATTTTTAGTCTCGGCGGCTTTTTTTTCACCTTCTTTAATCTCTTCTTCGATTTGCTTAATTATCTCTTCAATTGATTGAGTTGAAGTAGCAACGTTATTCTCTTTTTTCCATTCAACTAATTCTGTTTCAGTGAGTCCACTTACTTGAGTTTTAGCCTCACCTTTCTCATCTACTTTAATACTTATTCCTAATACTTTTTCATCTTGAGCCACTGATCTAATTTGGTCTCCAACAAAAGAGGCCGCACTTATCTTTTCCATGGCTTTTGATACGTTTCCTGGAATGTTAACCAAGGTTAATATACTAGCTGCTGGTTCTGTTACGGTTCTCATTTTGCCCACCATCTCCGACACCTTATTTTTATCTCCCAAGGCAATTTTGGCTTCGTCATCAGCTACTTCCAATACCAAATCAGCTCCGCTTACTACCAAGGCTGTCTTAGCCACCACCCCACTAGTCGCCACTCCTGCCATTCCTCCCGTCAATACTACTCCTCCCACAAACACTGTTACCTTAGCTCCATTTTTAATTCTCATTGAGTTTTGTTCACAGGTTTCAAACACATCTCCTTCCTCCCCATAAGCTTCTCGAGTGACTTGGTCTTGTGTTTGATTCAAAATCAGCTGAGCCATTTTGACATCTACCCCAAGATGTTTGGCTAAAGTTCTTACTGTTTTACCTGCCGGTGCGCTCTCGATTACTTTTTGAATTTCTACCGTACTATAAGCATAAGTATCTTTAATGATATTAAAAGATGCTGTTTTGTTAGCCAATTTATTAGCTTCTTCTTCTAATTCCATTACTTTAGTCCCCAGCGCTTTCCACCCCTCAATAACAGCACTCATTTCAGCGTTCCACTTATCATAATCTCCATACTCTTTAGCTTTTTCTAAAACATTTTCGGTTCGATATCGAAGTAATGTATATTCTTTTGAAACAGACAAACTATTTTTATAAACTAACTGATCCAAATCTGTAATTTTTTCTCCTTTTTTCAAAAACAAAAAACCACCAAGCAAAACAATAGCTGTCGCTACGACTGAGATTGAAAGAAATTTTTTTATAGACATATTCCATTTTATCAAAAAATATTACAAGATATTTTATTGAAAAATGTTGTTATTAGATATTAATCTCCAATAGGTTAGGGGAAAAATTGACTAGCACTGATCTTGCCGAAGGCGGAGTATGGGGTCTGAAACCTTTCTGTCTTTATATAACTAAAATTCAACTTTTATTGATTTATCGGTTGAATTAATCATTATTTTTTTACCCACTGGCAAACAAATTTGA
>JAEHHB010000053.1 GCA_019248165.1 Candidatus Shapirobacteria bacterium S2_F12 | reverse complement strand
GGCGACGAAACTAAAGAAGAATGGACCGATGTTACCGAAAAATATACCCAAGAAGAATTATTAGTAATTATTAACGGTTTAACCGACAAAATTTAATCTATGTCACACTTAGTCGCAATCATTAACGGTAAAAAACCTAGCACCGGTGTAGGTGGAGTTTCAGACGCCGACCTTTCAAACGTTCCAGTTAATTTCCTTTCTGCCGGAGTAGTCGGGGAAAACGACTACAAAATCAGTCAGCAAACTAGCCCTAATATGACGGTCAAAGCTACCGCCGGATATTGTTACGTACCTAAAGCAGACGGAAGTAATGTTTATGTTTCCCACCTAGACGCCGACGCTAACGTTACTATCACTAATAATGTTTCCGGAAATCCACGTATTGACGCTATTGTTATCAAAATAGATTTAGGCGCTACCCCAAACAATTACGCTAATAACGTCGCTACCTTAGTCGCAGTTCCCGGAACTCCGGCCGCTTCGCCAGTAGCCCCAACAGATAACGCAATTCAAACCGCCGTAGGTGCCGGTAATCCATTTATTCGCCTTGCTAACGTCGCCGTTGCTAACGGTGCCGGAACTATTACCGACGCCAATATTACGAATACCCGCGTTTGGTCCAGTCTTAAAACCTTACCTTATCCAGCAATTAACGCCCCTACCTATGCCGCTAGTATCAATCTTTCAATGGCTAAAAATAATACCCACGTTATTACACTAACCGGAAATCCAACATTAGCCGTAAGTAACGTCAGAGTAGGTCAATATTTTGCTATCGAGTTAATCCAAGACGGAAACGGAAATAGGACCGTATCGTGGTTTTCGACTATCAAATGGGTTGGTGGTGTTACTCCAACTCTCACAACTACAGCTAATAAAAAAGACACCTTTATATTTAGGTGTACTTCGGCCGGGAACTATGACGGCTACATAGTCGGTCAAAATATCTAATATGAGCCAAGTTAACGCCGGGGCGTCCGCTAATTACACTTTTTATAAAAGATGGACTAATGGGTGGGCGACAACACGCGAAGCTACTAACGCGACATCTAACGCCGACACCGGGGCGGGTCCGAGAGGTAGAAACGCTAGACGTGATAACGGTAGTGACTTCGAAATTGATAGAAGCGTAATAGTTTTTAATACTCAATCTATCCCAGCAAATGCGACGGTTAGTGCCGTTACTTTGAAATGGTTTAGAAGAACGGAACGGAACGAACAGAACAGCACCCCGGGTATTTACTTTTGTCCAGTAAGCGCCACGGGTGTAGATAGCGGTTACTATAATCAAGCCTATTTCGGTACAGAAGTCGGCTATCTTCAAAATACCTATAGTTATCCTAGTGGCGGCGGCGACCCGCAAGTATGGGCCGACGTAACGCTAACCCCTTCATGTATTGTTAAGGCTGGTAATACGCTTTTGGGCGTAAGAATGGGCCATGACTACCTAGGTAGTGTAGATTTTCCGGGTAATACCAGCAAAGAAAATTACATGGAAACAGAGAATACGGGCAACGCACACCCCCCGTATTTAGTCGTAACCTATACCACGCCGCCAGCAGTTACCACCGGCGCCGCTTCAAATATAGAAAACAATAGCGCAACCCTAGCCGGCAACGTTACAGACGCCGGGGGCGGGACCGTATCAGAACGCGGTATATGTTGGTCCACTTCCGCAAACCCCACTACTTCAAATTCAAAAGCAACCGCCGCAGGGTCTACGGGCGCATATTCAGTTAGCGCCGGCAGTCTTAACCCTAATACTCTTTATCACTTCCGGGCTTACGTCATAACCGAGAATTCGACACAATACGGCGCCGACCAAACATTTACTACCGATACCACCCCCACCGTTACTACTTCCAGTCCTACCAATGTAGGCGCTATTACAGCTACCGGCAACGGTAACGTAACCGACGACGGCCGCGGCGTAGTTTCAGAACGTGGATTTTGTATTAACAAAACCGGCAACCCTACGACAGCCGATACAAAATTTACGGCCGGGTCCGGGACCGGGGCGTTTACCGCCGCTATCACCGGGTTACTTCCGGGGACTAAATACTATATTCGGTCCTACGCCATAAACGGGGTCGGTACAACATACGGCGCAAATATTATGTTTATGACCCAAGGGGGCGCAATACTATTTAATTTTCTTTAATCCTACCCATGAACAAATTATTTGAACAGTTACAGAAGGAAATAACATGGTGGCTAACAATCATTCTGTTAATTATTTCCCTTACTGTTTACGTTACTAGTATCGACAAACGAGTACAGGCGAACGAAGACAGTATAAAAGACATTAAGGTTTTTATGAAGGACCATACAGAAGCCCAACAACACGAAGCCATACAGCTAGGAATATTGAATAATAACGTTACTCAAATAATGGGATATTTCGGATTAAAACCAAAAGAAACTAAGTAATTATTAGTTTAGTCAATTTAACACTATGAAAAGTATCATACTTCAAGCCGGACACTTAGGCAGAACCAGCGGCGCAACCGGCGCCCCGGGAGAACAAGAATTTAATAAAGATGTAACGGCCAATTACTGACTGATAAATAAAGCTACTTTTTTACTGTTCGGTCGTAGTCGTGGTTTTGTTTTTATTGACTAGGTCCGTAAGAACATTCCCGGCGACATAAATACCACCGATAGAAGTAGCAAAGTTTATGAATTGTTGAGCGTCTAATTTACCCAATATCCAACCGACGAAGACCATTACAACGACGATTAAGGCATAGATAAATTTTCGTCCACCTAATTTTTCTATCATTGTCTAATGATAGTTAGGACCAATAAAACACTTATACAAAACTATTTTTTCTTAGTAATGCGGCTTAGTAGTTCTTTGAAGATAGCGCTATTACTGACGTTAGCCAAAGTTTCTTTACACTTAACTTCGTAGCGGTTTTTCCAAGTGGTTTTTTCGGTGTTAGCGTCGTCTAAATCTTTGGTTAGTTTTGAAACTTTTTGATTAGCAGTATCTACCGTCTTCTGCCAGTCCTCGGCGGTTTTTGTGTTTTCCTTTAATTTAGCGCTTAATTCGTCTATCTGTTTTTGTAAATTTTCCTGGGAACTTTCCAAACCAGATATTTTTTTGTTTAAGTTTGAGATTTCGGTTTCTTTGGATAATAGATTAGTCTGTAAATTCTTAATATCCCTAGCCCACCCGATTAACGAATTGATAGCACCCTCTAGGTTTCCGTTCTTTAATTCTTCACTACTGTTTTTATATTCGGTTAGTGCCTTGACTGCTCTAACTGCGTCTTCGTCAACGCTAGGGGTAGCGGTTGTTTCTTCTTTATAAGCAATACCAAAAGCGGCTAAAAGTCCTTTTACTATTCCGGTAACTACCTTTTCCCTTTGGTTAAATAGAATTTCGTAGTCGTCTGGTTTGTGTTGACCGACACCGCATTCGATTAAGACGCAAGGGGTTTTAGACGATAACTTGGCCCACATATAATACTTTCGAGTATTAACGTTGGTCCTTTCTGGGTGATTAACTATCCCGGTGGCTTTTCCGTATTCGTCACGTAATACCCCGGCTATTCTTTGGCTTTCGGCGGTAACTCCGTCTAGTGTTGGGTCGCAAAAATCAACTAAGTAGCCACCTTTCCCGTAGACGTCGGCGTCATAATGGATAGCTAAAAATAAGTCATGGTCCCCGGTAATTTCTGCGG
>JAEHHB010000052.1 GCA_019248165.1 Candidatus Shapirobacteria bacterium S2_F12 | reverse complement strand
ATCCCAAGTCTACCTAACTGTTACAAAGGGTGGCAAAAACCAAAATCTCCAGGTCACCTCAAAATCAGACAAATCCTTTACTGTCGGCCTCGACTCACCTATTTCCGAAGACATCGAATTTAAGTGGTGGATAATCAATTAGTTAATTAGACAATTAGCTAATAGTAAATAGCAAAACACGTCATTGCGAGCGAAGCGAAGCAATCTCATTGGGATTGCCACGTCGTTTTACCCCTCGCAATAACACTACTTATCTACTTCTCTATCATTGCTACTTACTAAAATAACGTCATTGCAAACCCTAAAACACGTCATTGCGAGCGAAGCGAAGCAATCTCATTGGGATTACCACGTCATTTTACCCCTCGCAATAACACTACTTATCTAATAAGTTGAACATCTCTGACGAAGCAAATTACTCAGTAGGAGTCACTGTCGGAACCACTGTAATCTTTGGTTCCAATTGTTCTGCCGGGACCTGAACCTTTTCTTCTGCTCCCATTGTTGGTAACGGTTGAGGAGTTTTAAGAGTTTCTGTTTTTGTTGGTTCTGTTTGTTGTAGTTCAGCTTGCTGTTTTTTAAGTTGCTCTTGATATTGAGCGATAGCCTCATCCAATTGTTTTTGCCAATCATCTAAGTCCTTCTTTGCTTTCGTATAATCATCAGAGTCAGCCGGCACCAAATTTAGGGCTTGTTGCATAAAGACAACTGCATCTTGCAATTTATTTTGCTGTTTGGCCGCATAGGCTCGATTGTACCAAGCATTGGCAAAATTATTTTTGTCGACAATGGCTTCCTCAAAATATCTTTCTGCCATCGGATAATTTTGTGATCCATACATCAACGAACCCAAACTCATATTATAATTTGAATTTATTGGATCAACCGCCGCAGCTTGTTGATACGATTGTACCGACCAATCAAGTGCATTATCTATCATCCCTACCAACGACTGGTAAATTGATCCTAAGTTAGCCCAATAAGCCCCGACATTTTTGTCCAAACTTACTGCCGCCTGAGCTTCTCTAACTGCCTGTTGAATCAGCGTCGACGCCTTTTCTTTATTTTCCGTACTCACGGTTTCTCCAGTTCCCACGTTTAAAAAATTGCTAGCCAAAGCCAAATTGGTCTGAGAATAAACCGCCCGATAATCTGCCAAGTTGGGATTCATTCCAATCGCTTTAATTTGGTTGTTATAAGTCCCAGAACCGTCATTTTTAGTAGCCATCAACAAAGATTGACGATAATAAAAATCACCGATTGTCGCCAATGCTACCTTGTATACTCCAAAACCAGTCCCAACTAAAAGTACCAAAGAAAATAAGTAAGGCAAAATATTAAAACCATTTTCTCCCAAAGGTAAGACAATTTTTACTTCATTAGTTTCATCAAAATTACTTGCCGTTACCCAAAAGAGTAAAAATACAACCAAAAATGTTGGTGGCAACAATAAAGCCAACAATCCCAACAATAATACTTGGCCAAAACCATTTTCTTTTCTTTTTTTAATTACCGACAAAACGACCAAAACAACGGATATCAACCCTAATAACCCCAATTCCGCCCATACCTGCAATATTCCCAGTCCAGAAATTAATAACGAAGATGACCATAAATTGGTCATATTAAAACTAGCCGGTCTAAATCTTGTAAATGCTTCCAAGAAATTACCCAAACCAACACCCGTCAGTGCCTTGGTTTTTAAAGTCTCAACCGCTATTACCCAAGAGCTTCTCAAGTCCAAATACGACCAGCCCATTTTAACCAACTTATAAACACTCAAAAAAGCAAGCAATCCAAAAAACACTACCGCCATTGCCTCAACAAAATAACCACTAAAATCACTTTTCTCTTTTAGTTTTTTGACAATCCTCTTGAGCCATTCCACCAACAAAAATAAAAACAACACTGCCTCAGCCAGCAACCCTCCAGTCAAAGACCAACCCTGGCCTATTGATAATATTGGATTATTCTCTGGCCAAACCCAAGGCAACCGTGAATTTGGGATAATAAAAACCAAGATAGAAACCACCCCCACCACCACTGATGAGACCGACAACCAGTTTACCTGTTTTTTGTACTCACTCTTTTCTCTCACCTGCATCCACAAAAAGAACCACAAAGTCAAACCAAACAAACCTCCCACACCCAACAAAGAAGAAGTCGACCTTGCCTGTGCACCTAACTCCATTCTAAAAAATGAAATTACTCCTAAAACAAAAACAAAAACTACCCATTTCAACCACCTATTAACCAAAATTACTTCCCTTTTGTTTTTTAAAAAATCAACTGTCCACAAAATCAATCCCACCATCCCAGTTAAGAGTAAAAACATATTTTTACCCAAGCCAAAAGCGTCATAAATAATGGGTAAAAAGAAAAGAGGTAAAACCGCTAATATAATCCTAGTGTATATCTTTAATATTACTTTCATAGTTCAGGTTAGCAAAACCACAAAAATTTGACAACCGCCAAAATCCCTTTTTCCCCGCACTATCTCTTAAAGCTTATTACTACTTACTACTTACTACTTACTACTTACTACTTACTACTTACTACTTACTAATTTATTCCACCCTCCAATACTCAAGGGTCCTCCAAACCTTATTAGACAACTTGAAAATCAAGTTTGGATCATAGATTATCTCAATTGCTGGGGCAGTATTATTAGACGACTTGGTCGTATAACTTCGTGTTAGTTCAAGGCCTGTCTTACTATAGACTGATCCATAAATTTTTAACGGAGTGTTATTGTCTCCAGTTATTTTAATCTCACCATCAGCCAATAATATCCCCTTAACAGTAGTCACGGTATCAGTAATTCCAATATCTCCATTTACTATAAAAAAGACATAACCGGCCGGATCAATATTAGTATCGACTAACAAATCACCATCAACAAAAACAATCCCAGTTACTCCTATATCTGACGATTTAGTTACTGGTGCTGTCGGCAATATTACCCCCAACCCCATCTCACCAAAAAGAGTGTCTTTTAACTCCTTGTAAGTACTTATCCCTACCCTCGGTTTAGGTGTTTCGGTAAAATTTTTACTTTCATCATAATAAGAAAGATTAGTCAAATTAGCCCATATCAACCCATCAGTTGTTGTCTTGCAGACATTATCACAAGTTGGGGGAACATAATTAGCTACATTAGTAGCGATAATACTTCCTTTTACCACCCGGTACCAAGCCTCTTGGTCCATTACCGCTGAATATTTAATATCAATTTTTGGTGTGATATCCCAAGCATTAACATAATTATTAACCAAAAAAGGAGAGCTCCAAATAGTACAAGCTGGATTACTATCACCAATTTTTGCTGCTCTAATTGCTCCAGGAAAATTTAATAGTAAAGGTGAATAATTTCCTCTCCAGTCAAGTGTCTCTGGATGTGTAAACCGAGGAGAAACATTTGTCATCGTTTTTACCGTTGCCCCCCAAGAATATCTTAGATTAAAAGGGATTCCTGTTGGAACTTCAGTGGTAAAACCTAAATTATTACCAACACTACAAGTAAACGGATACTCCGCACTACTATCATAAAACATTCCATCAACCGCCACCTCACAGTTCCAATTCTTAAAGATATAATCAATATCCATCCAACCACTAGTTATCGGCGCGTGGACATCGTCAACTTTGGCCTCAAGAGTATAAGTTGCGTCACCAATACCTGAAACATCAATATTACTAAAAGTAGCAGTTCCTATATTTGGGTTCCCAATTGGAGTCAAGGTTGCGGTATAGACAGTTCCAAGACCCTTAAACCTCATTG
>JAEHHB010000051.1 GCA_019248165.1 Candidatus Shapirobacteria bacterium S2_F12 | reverse complement strand
ATGCCGACAAATTAATTGAAGGTCTAAAAGAGACAAATTTTATCGATAAAGTAAAACAGTCACAAATAAACTGGATTGGAAAAAGTGAGGGGGCAAAAATTAGATTCGTCATTGCGAGAAGTGAAGCGACGAAGCAATCTCTGGGAGATTGCCACGGCCTACGGTCTCGCAATGACGTTAATTATTTGGAGGTGTTTACTACTAGGCCGGATACGTTGTTTGGGGTGACTTTTATGGTATTAAGCCCAGAACACGAATTAGTAAAGAAGTTGATTAGTGAAGTTGTTATTAGTAAAACAAATAAAGAAGAAATTGAGAATTATGTTAAAAATGCGCGAAAAAAGAGTGAGATGGAAAGGTCGGAACTCTCCACTGATAAAACAGGGGTATCGAGCGGATTATATGCGATTAACCCAGCCAATGGTAAAAAAATTCCAATTTGGATTAGTGATTTTGTCTTGTCGTCTTATGGGACTGGGGCGATTATGAGTGTACCAGCCCATGATGATCGAGATGCAGCGTTTGCTAAAAAGTTTGGACTAGAAATAATTAGTGTTTATGATGAAAAAACGAATAGGGTAATTAATTCAGATTTTATAAATGGCTTAGATAAAGAGAAAGCGCTTGAAAAGATGATTAAGTGGTTGGAGGAAGGCAAAATTGGGGAAAGAACGGCGTCGTATCACTTAAGAGATTGGATTTTTAGCCGACAACATTATTGGGGAGAGCCGATTCCGATGATTTTTTGTGAACACTGCAAAAAACAACTAGACAGCTTATCAGATAGTCAGTCAATCAGCTTCAAAGAAAAAATAAAAGAATATAGCCAAAAACATAATATAGATATAAGTGTTTTAGTAAACAATCCGGGGTGGTATCCAGTAGATGATGGTCAATTGCCAGTAGAACTACCCCAAGTAGAGGCTTATGAGCCAACTGACGACGGTAAAAGTCCGTTGTCAAAGATTGACGGGTTTACAAAATGTAATTGTCCAGTGTGTGGTGGCCAGGCAACACGAGAAACTGATACTATGCCCAATTGGGCAGGAAGTGATTGGTATTACTTGGCTTATTGTATGGCCACTAAAATAAATGGGAAGCAAGCCTCCTTTGCTAAAGCTACGGAAGGCCAAGGTGATGTAGTAAATGATATATTTAGTGATAGTCAAAAAGAATTAAAATATTGGTCGCCAGTTGATGTTTATATTGGGGGTGACGAACACAACGTACTTCATTTGCTGTATTCTCGGTTTATTCATAAATTTCTTTGGGATATTGGTGTAATACCAAAAGAAATAAAAGAACCATATTACAAAAGAATCTCACACGGGGTAATTTTGGGTCCCGATGGACAAAGAATGAGCAAATCTAAAGGGAATGTAATCGTACCAGAAACTGTAGCTGATAAATATGGAGTCGACGTGGCAAGAATGTATTTGATGTTTATGGGTCCGTTTGATTCGACGATGGCGTGGAACGAAAAGACATTAATGGGGGTAAAAAGGTTTCTAGATAAATTTATAAAATTTATAAGTAACCAAGAAATAGCTTTAAATAATCAAGGTAAAAGTGGTGTTGCTAGCAGTAAAGAAGTTAAGGTGATAATAAACAAGCTAATTAAGGGTGTGACGGAGGATCTGGAGAGTTTTAAATATAACACAGTTATTGCCAAGATGATGGAAGCCTTGAACAGTCTGTCGGCTATTCAGCTTGTCAGTTTGTCAGAAGAAGACCTTCAGGCGATAATTAAACTATTGGCACCGATGGCTCCATATACCGCTGAAGAGCTGTGGTCGCTCGTTAACCCGGCTGAGGTTTCAGGTGAGTATCTGTCTGTTCATGTGTCTCAATGGCCGGTTGTGGAAGAAAAATATTTGGTTGAAGAGGCGACCGTTGTGGCTGTGGCAATAAACGGAAAAGTTAGAAGTCAAATTTCAATTGATAGTACTTGTGTTTCTGATAGGACAATCGTTTTACAAAAAGCAAGGGATGACGAAAAAACAAAAAAATGGTTGGGTAATAGTCAGATAATAAAAGAGATATATATCCCCGGGAAAATGGTTAATTTTGTCCTTTGATAAACTCAGGATAGGTAGTCGATTTGTGTTTGTTTGGTGATACAATGATATGGTAATTAGTTTGTTTTGAAACTTAATGATATAGTATACAAAAGTTTCTCAAACTAATAGTTAAAAATATATCAAGCAGGTTATGATAATGACTGCTAAATGGTTATAAATTACTCTAAAGATGGAAAAAAACGTAAAAACTAACTTTTTTAGTCTTGGCAATGGAATTAGGGTTGCGATTGTCCCAATTGAGGGATTAAAATCGGTGACAGTAGAGGTGTTTTTTAAAATAGGGTCGAAGTATGAATATAAAAATGAATTTGGAATGAGTCATTTTTTGGAACATATGGCATTTAAAGGGACGACAAAAAGACCGACAGCGAGTGTGATAAATAAAGAGATAGATAGTAAAGGGGCCGGTTATAATGCGGGTACAGGACATGAGATGACTTCTTACTACATTACCACCACAAGGGAGAATATCCCTTGGGCAGTAGATATGTTGTCTGATATGTTATTTAATTCTACTTTTGATTATAAAGAAGTTAAAAAAGAAAGAGGGGTGATTATTGAAGAGATTAGAATGTACCAAGATAACCCAATGATGCGATTGTCGGGGGAAATGACAAATTTTTTGTATGGTGAATCTAAAATTGGTTGCTGGGATATCGCCGGAAAGGTTTCAGATATTGAGGGGGTTGACCGGAAAAGAGTCGTTGATTTTAGAAACAAATTTATTAATCCTGATGAGATAGTAATCGTTTTAGCTGGAAACGTTGGGTTAGACTCGTTTGATGAAGTCAAAAAATGTTTTGGTATTTTTGAAAATAAAAAGTCAGAAAAGTTACCCCATGTTGAAGTAGTATTGGGAGAGCGGAGAAATATGGTAATAAATAAAGAAGTTGAGCAAGGCCATTTTGCAATGGCAGTGCCGGCTATAAGTTGGAGCGATAAGAGAAAATATGCTTTCGAATTGTTGGACATAATCATAAGTGGAAATTCATCTTCAAGGCTTTATCAAAAAATAAGAGAAGATAAGGCGTTGGCTTATTATGTATTTTCGATTGGCGAAACTTTTAAAGAAACTGGTTTTTGGGGGGTTCAGTCAGGAGTAAAAATTGAAAAAATGGATGAAGCCATAAATATCGTTAGGAGTGAGTTGAGAGAAATTGGCGACAATCTAAAAGAAGAGGAGTTGATCCGGGCAAAAGACTATTATATTGGTAAGACCAAATTGCGAATGGATCGCTCTGAGTATTGGTCTAAATATGTTGGGCAAAAAATACTATTAGAGAATAGTAATCAGGGATTAGAAGAAGAGCTTGAGTGTTATAGAAAGACTAATCTAAAAGAACTGGTCGAATTAGCAAAAGAAATCTTTATTGACAAAGAAATTAGACTAATTTCTATAAAAAATAACTAAAAAAATAGGTTCGAATGTTATAACAACTGGTTGTACTGACTAATTAGCAATAAAATGTTTTTCTGCTAACAAATTAATATATAACATTTTTGCGTTGTTTAAGGGTAAAAGACTTGTGTTTGTAAATGTGAGTATGTGTCAAAATCGAGTCGTATTTCTAAAAATTTAATTAATTTGTACAGAAAAACGTGATTGAATATGATTTTAAATGATGTATTTTATTTTTGTCTCTATAAATTATTTTATTGGAATTTGTTTACTTATTCTGGATGTTTTTTTTGTTAATAAAAACTAATTATAAATTGTATTTTTTACTTAAAAGTATACAGGTGCGGTAATTAAATTATATATAAGCTTTATATGATATAGATAGGTAAGTAAATAAATAAA
>JAEHHB010000050.1 GCA_019248165.1 Candidatus Shapirobacteria bacterium S2_F12 | reverse complement strand
TCTAATCATTTTATTGATATTCTCAAAGAGGTTTTAGCCAACCATATTGCTGATAAAATTTCCTACAAAATTGTTGACCCAAATGACAATGTTGACATTGAGCAATTTTTTCCTGAAGATAGTCACTGGTTCCGCTATCCCAAGGTACACAGGCAGCATGATGAGGGCAAACAGGGGTAAAGAGGACATTGAATCAAGAGTTAGTAAGTCTGGCTGGGAGCTAAAAGAAGCTCCCCAACAAGTAGATTTTTTTGTAGTTAACCGAATTAATACCAAAATACCCACCTTAACTTACACCGCCAAAACTCTAATTAACTCACTAATCCCTTTTATAAAAACACTAAAAATAAAAAAATATTCCACTCCAACTGACAACCTAAAACCAACTTGCGATATTTCCCAAATTGTAGAGATTCACAACTCTATTATTTAACAAATGTTAAACTGTTTTTATGATTAACCATCTACTTGTCTATATCTTGTCCTTTCTTGGGGTCTGGATTGGTTCAGGTCTAGCTATTAAATCGGTTGAAAAAATTTCTCATCAATTAAAAACATCTTCATTCGTCCTTTCGTTTCTTGTTTTAGGTTTGTTTACTTCAATAGGGGAGTTGTCGATTGGTATTAGCTCAATTATAAAAAATGATCCTGAAGTGTATATTGGAAACCTTGTCGGTGCCTCAATTGTTATTTTTATGCTTATCATCCCATTACTAGCTTTAGTTAGTAAATCAATAAAAATAACCCCAGAATTCCAAGAATTTAACTTGTTAGCTTCACTAATGGTTATCGCCTTACCAGTATTATCAGTCATTGACGGCAAAATTACCAAAATTGACAATATTTTAGCCTTATTTTTATTCTTTTTTCTCCTAATTAACATTCAAAATAAAAATAAGTTAATAAAAAATTTAAAAACAATAAGCGAATCAAAGTCAAAAATCGTTCCGGAAATTTTAAAAATTATCTTTGGAATAATAGTAATTTTTACTTCAAGCCATTTTATTGTCGAACAAACATTGTATTTCTCAAATTTATTTCAACTTTCTCCTTTCATTATTAGCTTATTGGTCACCAGCCTAGGAACAAATATTCCCGAGCTATCCTTAGTAGTCAGGTCGGCTATTATGAAAAACAATGAAGTTGCTTTTGGTAACTATATTGGCTCGGCATCTTTTAATACATTCTTGCTCGGATTCCTCGGACTAATATACAACAAAGATATTATTCTAAATAATAATTACACAATCAGTTTAATATTTTTAATCATCAACCTTACCTTGTTTTTCTTTTTTGCTAAAAGCAAAAATACCGTTTCAAAAAAAGAAAGCTTAATACTTCTGTCAACTTATTTTTTCTTTATAGCAGCTCAAATCTTTCTCTAATCATCGCTTTGTATTATTATGGAGCTGGATACCGTAATTGGCTCGGACCTATTTGGCCAGGACGAGTGGATCAAACAGTATCTACTCGACCCCGACCTACCACTTATTTTTAAAATAAAAATTGGTCTTCGCTATTGGGTTACTGCTGATATGATTTTACAACTTCAAGCTCTAAAAGACCATCTAAATATCGAAAGTTTCGAAAAAATTTCTTTATATTACCCAAAGTCGTATAATCGTATTAAGAAAATAACAGTATGAAAACAAAATTATTACTAGGCTTATTGATAGTGGTCATTACAGGAGTAACTATTTGGTGGAAATTTGGCAAAAATACTCAATCATTAACTACAAATCCTGAAAATATCCCTCTTCAAGAAGAAAACCTCCAACAAAAAGACATTGAAGCGGTAAGGTCTTTTATGGGTAAGCCCAATCTTGAATTATCTTTTGTTAGCACAGGTTTACCAACACAATATTTTAGAGTTGGAAAAATCACAAAAGTCGGGAATGGTGAAAATATGGATGCAGTTGACGCTTGGACCCTCAACGTCAATGTTTACGATCAGAAAGAATTAATTAATGGAGAATGTTCTGTCTATGAATTTAATACTGATGCCAGAAATCACAATTTAACTGCCGTAATTATTCGTGGTTTACGACAAAATGAAATTGAAAATCTTAAAAATTCAGGGCAGTCATGCGATTCCAACCCTAAAAATATTCAAAATTTAAACAAAACACAGGCAGAAACTATTGCCATGGGTTATCTAAAACGTGCGTTACCAAATTTCGATCAGATTAAAGATCAATTCGTCTATTCCGCCCAAAACAACGGCGAATCACACGAATGGCTTTGGCAGGATAAAAACTACAAATTACCAGAGGGAATAAGTAGTAGACCGTACCCAGGCCCGATTATTCGTATATCTATCTATGGTAATAACCAGATTCAGTACTGGAATACCGCATCACTTTTTTCAAATTAAATGCAAAAAACTAGTTGGTGATTCGTCTTAGCTACAGTGATTGTTAAAAATAAAGAATTTCGATCTAGAAAACTAACTTTTTGTCACGGTCATACACAAGGTAACTTTTAATTAAAGTCAGGACCATGACAATATACCCAATTGCAGCATGATCAGATATATACCAAGGCAGATTCAACGACCTATCAACTCCATGGGCTTTCCCCATAGATCGAACATTAGCCAAACCGACACATAAATTATTTAGTTTTTTGGGATAGTCATATTTATTTAATTCATTACCAATCTCTCCTAAACCAGAACAATGTGTAAGATCAATATTATTTGCTAAATCTAATCGCAGAAAATCTTCCAATGCCCTACCGGCTTCGTTAATAGAACTATCATTATCTTTAGGTATATCTTTTATTGAGTTAGATAATTTAGTAATTACTTGTTCAGAAACATTCCGTAATTCTTCTCCTAAAAAATTCTTTATAAAATTGTTTGCCAGAAGTTTATTCTCTAGAGATTTTTCAATGCCATCAAGCGTCTCATTTTTTAATGGAGTAGTCGAAATTTTAATATTTAGGAGTCTAACCCATTCTTTAAAGATCTTCAGAACAGTTGATTCGGATTGCTCGATCCCATACAAAGATCTCACTAACTTAACACTTTCTATTTCCGATTTTCCCTTTCCTAAAAAATAAGTAAATTCAATGAAAGACTGATTTTCCATTAATATTTCCAGCAGAACATGCCTAGAAATAGTTGGCGATTTTGAAATTTTCGTATAATACAAATCGGATAAATCAATGCAATCCTCTTTAAAAATAAGTAGGTTGTGATTTTTCAAAAACAGAAGTGCATTTGAATAGTAGCTCGGAGTCACTTTAATCTGCTCTTTAAGCTGTGTAGCAGTGCATTGTTTCTTTCTTGTACGAAACTCGAATACGAATTCCAATATCTCAGTACATAATTTAATGGGTGGGTTCAGTATTTTCATGAGGTTCGGGGGCTCCGGATTTGGAGAGTTTACCTCTTATTTTTTCGAGGTATTTTTCTACTATGTCAATATCGAACTCTTCCTGTATATCCATTGAGGTATTAAGTCCGGGACCTGTAATCGATACCTTATATGTATTAGTCAATTTCGGGTTTGGGTTATTAATTGCATTTTCAGTATCAGGATTATTGAATATCTCTTCTTTTCCTGTGGCATTTTCACTATTTAATAGGGAAATATCATCTCCTTTACTTGAAATGACACCTGCTTGTGTCAGCATTCTAATAATAAATCCAACTCCATTTTGATAATAACCTGGATTATGTCCCTCTAACTCTTTACGGTTTTTTAAAAAGTTTTCTAAATCAATTTTTGTTTTTGATGAGCTGGAACCAAGAAAATCTTTTGATATAACTTGAGCCAACTCATGTTTACGAATTAACTCATTCCAAAGTTCTAATGCAGAATCTTTTCTACTTGCCTTCAGTTCGTATTGGATTTTTCCTACCAACTCATGTCCCTTGTTAAGGGTAAAGTATTGGACTTTTATCTTTTTATCGCCTTGCACTTCGTCTTTTCTATTCTCATCAATAAAGTTTAAATACTTTAAATAGGCTAAAACTCTTATGGTTGTATTCTTGGGTAATTTGGTTTTTGTTTGTAGCTGTTCTTGTGTAAATCTCTCTGAAGTTGCTGCTATATCTTGAACGAGTTGCCACAAGTTATCGACAGTGACTACATCAGCACTTGGTAGTTTCAATTCACTGTTAGTTTGATTCACCGCGTTTGTGTTTGAAGTGATGTCTCTGGTGTAAAAAAATGGAGAGAACCGTCTAAATGTGACCTAAACTCGACACCGTCTTCGGTGATTTTTACTAAATTTCCAGCCCCA
>JAEHHB010000049.1 GCA_019248165.1 Candidatus Shapirobacteria bacterium S2_F12 | reverse complement strand
GATCGAAAAGATCAACAAGTTAAAAAAGTTTTAGCAGATACTGAAAATTTATTTTTATCTTTGGTAGATGATCCAGAATTACTGGACTTCCCTACTATATATTGTATTGGTAGAGACGGAAAAGCTTTTAAGCAAATGCCTGAAAGTATGGACGAACCGGCCGATATTAATCCAATTTTTGAACAAATTCTGGAAACAGTACCTAATGCAGTTAATGATACAGACAAACCATTTCAAATGTTGGTGTCTAATTTTGAAAAGAATGAGTATTTGGGAAAATTATCGGTGGGAAGAATTACTAAAGGAAAAATTAGTAAAGGAATGTCGGTGTCTTTGGTTAGTCCGGATCAAAAAACTAAAGGAAATTTTAGAGTTGAGAGAATGTATGTTAATGAGGGGATAAATAAGGTAGAAGTAGATGAAGCTGGTTCAGGAGAAATCGTATATTTAGCAGGAATATCGGCGATTGAAATTGGACAAACTTTGACTGATATTAACTGTCAAGTGGCTTTGCCAATGATTGAAATAACCCCTCCAACGCTTAAAGCTAGTTTTGGCCCAAATACTGGAATATTTGCTAAAGATGAGGCAAGATTTTTGACCAGTCGTGAGCTTAAATCAAGATTAACCGAAGAAGTTGAAACTAACTTGGGATTAAAAATTGAAGACGATCCAAATGATGCAATCAGAGTGTTGGTTTCAGGTAGAGGCGAATTACATTTGGCTATTTTAATTGAAAAATTACGACGTGAAGGTTATGCCATGGAAGTTGGTAAGCCAGAAGTTATTTTAAAAACTGTTGATGGGAAAATTCACGAACCTTTTAATGAAATGATAATAATTACTCCAGAAGAATACGTGGGAACAGTTACGGCAGAATTGGGCAAACGAAAAGGAGAAATGATAGATATGTCGACTGACGATAAAACTGGAACCAGAATGACTTATAAAATAAGTGAAAAAAACGGATTAGGTTTGAGAAATGCTTTAGTATCAGCTACTAAGGGGACAGTTTCTATAAACACCTTATTCTTAGGTTATGAACCAAAACAAGAAGATAACAAAAAAGAACGAAATGGAGTTATGATCTCTTTTGAAACAGGTAAAGCATTGTCTTTTGGACTTGATTTAGCGCAACATAGAGGTACTAATTTTATAGATCCTAATGAACAAGTATATGAAGGACAAATAGTGGGATTAAGACCAGTTGAGGGAGATTTGGAAATTAATATTTGTAAAGGAAAACATTTAACTAATACACGTTCTTCTGGCAATGACGATAATATCGTTTTGGCTCCAGCAGTAAAATATTCGATTGAAGAATCTTTGGATTTTATTAACAGCGACGAATTGATCGATGTTACACCGAAAAAAATTAGAATTAGAAAAAAAATATTATCAAAGGTTGATAGAATTAGATTTGAGAGACAAAATCGCTAATTTTTTTGGCAATTAAAGCCATCTCTGCTGGATTAATCTGTTTTTTATTGTTTGGTTGAATTCCCCCGATATGATCGTCATTTTCAAATTTTGGAATAAGATGAATGTGAGCGTGGTCAACGCCTAAACCATAGACCAGTTTGGCTACAATCAAACAATTAGTTGCCAACTGGATAGACTTAGTCAGTTTTTTGGCTGTTTGCCAGTACAAATCGTAAGAAGGGACGTCGTCGACCCACTGGTAGTGTGACTTCGGAATAAGTAAAGTATGGCCTAAATTTAGGGGGTTAATATCTAGAAATGCAAAAAACAACTCATCTTCATAGACCTTATAACAAGGAATTTCCCCTTTGATTATTTTGCAAAAAATACAATTGTCCATAAAGTTAGTTATTAACTAATAAAGTTATCAAGCTATAAAGTAATAAATAATTATTATCTACAAACATTTAACCATATAATTTAGTTGATTTATTTGTCTATCTTAGGATATTGTTTTTTGATAATACCTAAAATTGTTTTTTTAGCATCGTCTAACGATTGATTTAGGGTGGCGCCAGCGGCAGCACGATGACCACCACCAGCCTTGGTGGCTAGAGCAATTTTTGATAAATCATAAATTTTACTATCACGAGTTCGCAGACTAATTTTGACGGTGTTCGGTTGTATCTCTAACAACGCCATACCAATATCCCAACCGACAACAGACTTTAGCATGTTGGGAATTTCTGAATAATTATTTAAGGTTTGAGGACTAAATTTAAGGGCTTGAATCTGATCGTAAGAAATCGAAGCGATGGCGACACGATCTGAATAATGATGTTCTATTGAACTTAAAAGGGTTGAAATAAATTTTAGCCTATCTGGCTCATCATTGTTTTCTACATCGAAGATTAACTGGGTAAACTTTGGATATATTTTTGTTAAGGTTGAAGCAATAGCTAGGGTTTTATAGGAGGTATTACTATATTTAAAACCACCGGTATCTGTATAGAGACCTATAAACAAACAAGCGGCAATTTTGGGAGTAATTTTGATTTTTCTTAGTTGAAAAAGGTCGAACAAAATTTGGCAAGTAGCCGGATATTTAGGTAAAACCAGATTTGTCTTGGCAAACTTTTCACTACTAAGATGGTGGTCGACAACAATAGTGTTTAACTTCTTGGGGAACTTTAAGTCTCCAAGTCTGGTAATTTGTTTAATTGACGAAGAATCGTTGATAATAAACAAATCAAATTGTTCTAAATCGATTTGAAAAATATTTTGACTTTGTACCTTGTCTATCCCTGGTATGCTAAAAAAGTTTTTGGGTACCTGATTGTCTCCTTGAATCAAAACAACATCTTTCCCCATATTTTTTAGTACATGATAAAAAGCTAGAGAAGAACCAATACAGTCGCCGTCTGGACCAGGGTGAAAATGAAGAAGAATTTTTTTAGAGTGGTCAATTTGTTTCCAGATTTTTTTTCCTATAAGACGCAAGTTAAACATGAGTATATTTTATCAGCTTGCTGTAAAATAGTTACTATATGATCATAATCGAAGATAGAAAATTGGAAACTACTAAAGAACTATTTAATAAGGCTATAAATCAAAAATATGCGATTGGCGCTTTTAATATAAATAATTTAGAATTGTTGCAGTCTATTGTTGAGGCAGCAGAAGAGTTAAATTCTCCTGTAATTTTGCAAGTATCCCCTAGCGCTAAAAAATACATGAAAAATAAATACTTAATAAAACTGATTGAGGCTACTCTACAATCATCTTCAATCCCAGTAGTGTTACATTTAGACCATGGTGATAGTTTTGAGATTTGTAAGGAATCGGTGGATGATGGTTTTTCCTCTGTAATGATCGATGGTTCGAAATATAATTTTGAAGACAATATCAATATTACAAAACAGGTTGTCGATTACGCCCATAAAAAAGGTGTTACCGTCGAAGCAGAACTAGGAACACTGTCTGGAATTGAAGACGAAATATCTGTAGAAGATAAAAACGCTTTTTTTACTGACCCAACAAAATCTAAAGAATTTGTTCAAAGGACTGGCTGTGACTCTTTGGCTGTAGCAATTGGGACAAGTCATGGTGCATTTAAATTTAAATCTAAACCAAAATTAGATTTTGAGAGACTTTTTAATATTAAAAAAATGATCGGACAAAATTTTCCAATAGTTTTACATGGAGCTTCGAGTGTAACACCTGATTTGATAAAAAATAACAATGATTTTGGAGGAAAAATTGAAAATGCGTTGGGGGTACCCGAGACTATAATCAGAGAAGCAATAAACATGGGTGTAGTAAAAATTAATGTAGACACAGATTTGAGACTGGCCTTTAGCGGTAGCGTTAGACAATATTTAAGTCAAAACCCAAATGAGATTGATCCGAGAAAATATTTAGGCGCTGCTAAAGAAGGAGTAAAACAATTAGTTAAGTCAAAAATTAGATTGTTTGGGAGTGAAAACAAATCCTAAATTTGATTAACCAAATTTAGGATAACAACATTTTTTATATTTTTTTCCAGAGCCACAAGGACAAGGATCGTTTCGTCCGATAGCTGATTCATTTTTGATAGGCGCTTCTGGAGAAATACTATTGTTAGAAGCTAGGAGAGTCTCATTTTCTTTTTGGGGGTTTTCTGTCAGGGAATTACCTCTACCCTCAACTACATTTTGAGGTGTAATAGTTTGTGGAGAGACTGGTTCAAGCCTAAAGATTTTTCGGGCTAAATTATATTCAAACTGGGCCATTAACCTTTGGAACATTTCATAGCCTTCTTTTCGGTACTCAACTAATGGGTCTTTTTGGGCATAGCCTCGAAGTCTGACACCATCCCTTAGGTCGTCTAAAGCAGTAAGGTGTTCAACCCATAATGGGTCAATAGTTGAGACCACGGAATAAGCCAGTATGCTATTGGCCAAATCTGGACCAAACATATCAACTCTAGTTTGCCATTGAGAATTTAGT
>JAEHHB010000005.1 GCA_019248165.1 Candidatus Shapirobacteria bacterium S2_F12 | reverse complement strand
TCTTCCATAGTAAATGCCGAATCTTCTGCATTAACTGGTGTTCTGTTGTACTCATCTAGTTTAGTTTGAGCTTTCTTTCTACTGGCGCTGAAGTGGTTAGTTAATTTAGCATCTGTGATAAGTTTTGCTTCATCTGTGTCTAAACCTAATGCTGCAGCTACTGCCATTAATGGAATATCATAACCTTCTTGGAATGGTAATTCATCAACTAAAGTCATTTGTTTGCTGAAGTATGCTGGTCTACCTAATTTGTGATATGCATCAAGTGCAATAAGATAGTCAATACCTGTTAAAGCTGTGAATTCAGCTTGTCTCTCGCTTGTGAACATAGCGCCAGCTATTTGTGCAATAGCTAACAATCTTGAACCTACTGCACCAAAGATTAATTCTTCAAAAGCCTGAGCAAGCTATAACTGCTCAAAACCAAAATTAAAATAAGGACCGACAAAATGACAACAAAAGAACGAATAGCTTACCAAATTAGCTTAGGAAAGTTATCTATGCCTAGAATAAACAATCTTGAATCTAAGTTTGGATCAACAGTGTACAAAGAGATAGAAGCAATGTTTGAAGCAATGTTTCATACATATCTAAAGAAAGGTGCTCATATCAAACCTAATGTAGAGCCAGCACACACAGTTGCAATGCCATATTGGGCTAAGCGAATCAAAAACCCAAAAGCTCATAATCTGGCGCTTAAGGTACTATCTAAGAATAACTGGATAGTAGTATCAACAAGACCAGGTAACAATTGGTCATCTGCATATTTAAATGAAGCAAAATTATTAGAATATGTTACTAGAGAAGTACTTGATAATGTAAGAATGCATAATAAATTCTTTGATTATAAGCTATCTAATACTGTATCTGTATCAAGCACTAAAGTTACTCAAAATGGTAATAAACTTGACTCAGGTTTAATCAGAAATGGATTTATGAAAACAGGTAATACAGAGTTTGCATTCAATACAAACCAAATCAACGAGAACTTTGAAGATGTACTAAAAGAAATCAACAAAGGTATCGAGAAAATGATAGTTAAATATCCTCAAATCGCTACAGACCACGCTAATTATAGAGAACTAGGTACAGAAATTCTTCAGTATCTATCAATAGAAGACGCAACTTATACTTCAGGAGAAAGAGCATCAGACTTCAGAGGTAGAAACATAGCTGGTATGCTGTCTAGAATAGGTAATCCAATAGGCTTTAAAGTTATGAGAAGCATGTTAGTTATACCTGAACAATACAGAAATATAGCTACAGATAAAGGTTTAAGAAACAAGCATCTATTCATAGCTGAATTATGTGGATTCAAAGTAGGAACAACATTTCAGAAAGTTGCATTTGGAATCAAATGTTATACTCAAAGAACAATGACTCATTGCTTTGTAGAGAATTTATGGCTGGAAAACACTTACGAAGACATAGATAACTACTACAATAATGTAGGTACATACAAATGGAAATTTGCCATTGAAATAGATGTAAGCGCCAGTGTATTAGCAGTGATAGGACTATTATTAAATCACAAACCATTTATGGAAAGATGTAATGTTTTACCAGGTATTCTAGGTGATGCATGGGGTCATGAAATAATTACTAATAGACCTCAGTGCAAAACAATCATGCGAAAAATTTATGGATCTCAAATGACAGCTGCAGCAATGTGGACTGAAATGGATATTGAATTCACTCAGCAAGAAGTTGAAGCATTTGACTATGATGTTGAATTCGGAGAGTTTGCAGTAGCTAATAGACTTAAAGACTTCATTATAGACAATTCAGTTATGAAACCATCTATGTCAGTTAGAGTAGGTTCTGAGACGGTTAAATTCAATTGTAATAAGTTCCATATCGTTGGAGACAAAACAACTGTTTATGACTTATATGACTCATATAATGACTCAATTAGAAGAATTCACAATACAAGTACAGTTAAAGTTCCAGACCTTAAATCATTCAAAAGAGTTGGTCCAACTACATTAGTTCATGGACTAGATTCGCAGTGCGCAGATAACACAGCTGATGCAGTAATAAACCAATACAACTGGTGCTTAGACATTCATGATGCATTTATATTGTGTGCAGAAGCAGCAGACTATGCAAGAGAGATATACAGTTATGGTAGAACACCAAACGAACCATCATTGAAGTTCATTAATGATAATAGAACATCAATCTTATGTAATTTCTTCACAGATATGGGTATCGGAGCATCTAAAGTAGCAGAGTTCAAAAGAGAGGTTCTAGCATTCGTAGAACCACTAACAGAGAAACTAGTAATTAATCCACTAGTTTTAAAATAAGTTTACTTTAAGCAAAATAATAATTAAAACAAGGAATAAAAATGAGATACAAAGCACGATTATGTGGTAACAAAAGAGGAATTGGAACAACCTCTCCAAAAGCCTTAATTACAAACATAGAACCAAACGATGAACTCGACAGAGATCATTGTTGGATAGACTTATCATTAGTCGAATCAATACAGCCAAGAGGAGATAAAAAACCAATTTGGATTGAATTCGATGCAGATATTAAGCAATACAAGAAAAGAGGTCTAGAAGACTCTTATACGCTAACAAACATCACAAATATAACAATATTATAATCTACAGATATCCCAATAGGGATGTTTGTAGATATTTTTTTTTCTCTCAACAAGGGGAAGAAAAGATTTATATTGTTTATATTTACTTTTATATATTATTTTTTTTATCTCTTTATTTGAGATAGGAAAGAAAACACACCTAAAGGAGCAATCAATGAGCAAAGCAAGAATATACGCAATGATAGTACTATCTATATTTGTATCTCTAGGATACTTTATACCATACTTCCCATTTATAGCTGCAACAATCGTAGCATTCATTTTTTTTTACTCTAAAAAAGATGAAGAAAACACTTACAGATAAGGAATAACCAATGAATTACAAGTTACTTTACGAAATTGAAAAAGAAGAAAACGAAAAACTTCAAAAGAAAATCAGAGAATTAACTATAGACAATGAGCTATATAAAATTAGACTCAAAAACGCTAAAGAAACTACCTATAAAGCGCCAGATAGAAAAGAATCTAAAGCATCTATAACTATTCAACAATTAAATATATACTGTTAGGAGAATAAACAATGAAAGAAATAAAAGAACTAGAAGCATATAAATTCATACATGAAAGAGTAAGCAAAACACCAGATGGACTAATAGATGAATCATCAAAAGAGTTTATTAGCATAATAGATGAACCAAGAATTGAAAATTTACAATTAAAGTCTAAAATACAAGACTTAAAACATATATTAAAAGAAAATAATATTGAAGTTTATAAAAAAATAACCATGAAATTATAAAAGGAATAAATATGAAAAATGAAAAATTTATAATAGTACCAATAACTGAAGGATGTAGATTTGAAGATGGTTTTGATTTTAAATGGTATAGCGTAGTAAAAATAACAAATGCAAAAATAGCATTTATAAGAGAACAAAAATCTGGAGATTCATGCATAGATATATCAGGTGTAGTTGTTGGATTTATAAGCTATGAAAATGCAGAAAAACATAGCATATCAGCAGGTAAACTTTTAGATTTTTATAAAATACATGATGAATTTTATTACAACAAATTACTTTTAAAAGATCTTAATTTTATAAAAAGAGATATTGTATTTGATTATGAAAAAAATAAAATAGAAAACATTGTATTATCTGATACAAACATAGGAGATAAGGTATATAAACGAATATTTTATACAAATGATATAAGCAATATATTGCTTGAAATCAATAATAATATTTTTAATGAAATAAAAATACCACATACCGTTCGCCACAGGTTATCTGATATTATAGAAGATATTTTTGAACTAACAAAAAACAGTATAGATATAGAGCAAACGAAAGAATATATATTGAAAAAAAATGGAATAGTAATATCAAATGTAGAACTTAATAGCATACATTTTAAAGGAATAACTATATATCTAGAAAATACATATACAAATATAATGAAAGACTCAAGTCTTCCAGATTTTTATTTATATTCATTTAGTAGTGACAATAAAATTCCTGTATATCTAATAGAAGATTTATATTCTATAAAATTTTAGAAGGAATGAAGATATGTTAAACAAAGCACAACACGATCAAATGATTCAAGGATTAGTTGGATTAAGGTTTTCAACTAAAGAGCTAATATATACCTTAAAAACAATATCTATATCATCTTCAGGTTTAGAAAATAGTCCAATCATAAAAGACTGCAATGAAAGAAATATCTTCAGTGATTACTGTATTCAAGTAAAACTAGGAAAATCTAATGGAATTCAATTATCATATAAAATATTCTATATAAACACAAACCAACAAGATAAAATATTAATCACAGACACAGAATATATACCAGGAGAATAAAATGACAAGAGAGCAGGAACAAGAGTTTTTAAATCTTGTAGAATCAACAATTGAGAGATATCCATATTTACTTGAAAAAGTATTAATAGCATCATCTCATGCAATGCATAGATCAATTGTAAACCTAGGAAGACAAGTAGCAGATATGGAAACAATAGCAGTAGCATTTGCATCTATGTCATCTAAAGGATACTCTAAAAAGAACGAACTATGGGCTACAAATCTTATTATCTCAAAACTTGAGAAGCACAAAGATAGCACATACATGAACTGGTCAACAGACCTAGAATCACTAAAACAAAAACTATTAAAGGATTAACCAAATGTCAAGAGAAGAAATAGATCAAATATTACTAGAAGCAGAAATAAACGATGAAGATTACTCATTCTCATCAGCGCCAGATGTAATATATCTGGATGAATCATTAGCAACTAGAACAAACCTAGGAGAATAGTCATGAAAAAAGATATAGACCAATCAACTGATTGGTTATCAAAATTCCATCAAGGACAAAAACTTCAAAGACAAGCAATGTCAGAGATCAAAAGTATCTCTAGACATTTAAGATACACATTTCCTCATATTGCTGATGATCTAATTGAAAGATATCAAGAACTTGAAGAAGCTGAGAAACTTATATCTCAAGCAATGAATCAAAACATGGATGAACAACTTAAATCATCACAAGAATTTATAGGTTCAGCACTAACAGGAATGTTAAGAGCAGTAGAAGAGGAATAAAATAATTATGAAATCAATTGAATTAACACAATCTCAAATTAAAGCACTACAGTCTGGCGCTACTATGTTTATACTTCCTATATCGGATTATGATTTAAACATAATAAATAAAGGATATTCAATAGGTGATTCATTTCCTATTAATAAAGGTAATAAAGATATATTTGTAAAAGAAGAGTTTATGGAAGTATTAGACCGAAGACCTGAAACAAAAGGAGAAAAATACTACTTTTACAAATCAGAATATAGACAAGAAGATTATCATATATCACCAAGCTATAATGTATGGGATAGTTTAGAAAATGAATTTGATAAACATATTGCAGCGTCACAAATGACAAAAGAACAATCAAGATATTCATTCAAAGAGTGTATTGATGTTAGGATTGTTAGAGTGCAGGATATACTAATAAGCGATTGCGAAAAGATACTAAACATTTATAGTGCATACTTTAATGTTACTAACCCAAAAATTAGAACTGCAATAATTAACAAATTTAAAGCTTATTATAACCAACAAATGAAGGAACTAAACATAGATAGAACTTATGAAGATAATGATTATGTATTTTTAGCAGAATTTGCTTAAAACAAATTTCCAATAACCTCAACTTGTTCATGTTCAAAAAACACAAAAAACCCTCAAGCTTACTTCAATAAGCTCAGGTACATTTTTAAAGGAAAAACACTATGAAAACATTGCATTATCAACCATATATTGATGAGCTAAACAGAATGCTAAAAGCAGAAGAATTTGCTAAGAGACTTCCATTATTTAAAGATTTTATTCTTAGGAATAAGATTGACAACAAAAACATGGTAGCACAATTAGGTGAAAAAGTTCTAGATGTATATCTAGGTCAAGCAATACGTCTTTATAACTATTCTGAAACCAACAGTGGAACACCAACAAACTACTCAGGTAAGCCAATTGAAGTACCATTAATTGTATTTTATATTAATAGATACTCAATGTTTGGTGATGACTTCTATGATGAAATCACAAAAGAACTTGATGAATCTGTTAAAGATTTATTATATTTTTATGATTCAATAAATAGTAAATACTTTGTTACAAAAGAAAACTTAGGAGAATTTTGCGATAAACTAAGCATCTGGTACAACAATGCATTGAAGAAAAACAAACAATACTCTATAGAAAAAAAGAAAATTAGATTACAAAAAGAGTTAGATCTACTACAAGGATAAAACAATGAATGAAATTGATATAGAAATATTACTTGATCAAATATTTAGTTCTAATTCTGTTCCAACTTTAAAAGCGCCAATTATAATATTTGATTCAAGAGACAATAAAACTATATATCCATCAGAACTTATAGAAGCCAAAGATGCAGAATCATATGCTAACTGGTGGATGGAGAATCAATAATGGAACTTATATACGCAATACTAGCTTTAGTAGCCTATATCTGGTTCACAGCTCCAAGAATAAGAGACATTGATGAGCTTAAATCTAAATCAAAAGATCCATTTAAAAACTTCACAGTAGAAGACTTTATCCAAGCAGCTAAAGAAGTGGATGATCAAGACACTTCAAAACCTATAAAACCAGCTAAAGTCTCAAGACCAGAAGCTCCAGACTATACAAGCATACTACTATCAAGCAATTCAATTGATGATATTACAGCTTACTATATGCGCCAAGCAAACGATAAGAATTTATACTTTACATATATCAATGAATCTCCAAACTGGCGCTTAAAGAGAGAAACTAGATTCAACATCGACAAAGGCATCTGTCAAAGCTGCGGTAAGACAATCTACCTTAATAGCTTCCATTGTCACCACATAGCATACAACACACTCTTTAACGAAGACATGCAAGACTTAGTATCACTATGTTGGTCATGCCATCAAGAAGAGCACAATAATTAAAAGGAATAAACATTGGAAACAATAATAAACCCAAAAAACAAATATCAAAAAGTTATAATCACTAAAAAAACTTGTATCGTATGTGGTAAAGAAAAATCAGCCAATAGCTTCTATGACCATTACTCTTCAGCTGATGGAAAAGCCAACGAATGCAAGAAATGTAAAATACTTCTTGATAAAGAGTATTATCGTGTTAAAAAAGAAGAGAAAGATATACTTCTTAAACAATCTATATCAAGACCTCTAACTGATAAAGAAAACCAATTCATAGCTGATTTCATAGCTAAAAGGAGCTCGCAATGAATGAAGATAGACTAACATACGATGAATTATTGCAATTTAATTATGAAATGATTAAAGATAAAAAAGAGTTTGATGAAGAATTAAGAAGTCGTATAGCTAAGCAAAGAATGATAATAGTTGGAACACCATCATTTGATTCATCTGAATTTGAAAAAGTCTTCCAAAGCGCCAGAGATGAAGGATGCGGAATAGCAATATTTAAACCATCACAAGAAGATGGAATTCATATTGAACAAATTAACAACGAAAATATATTCTTTGGAATATCAAGATCATCATTTGAACCAATGATATATCAAGATGACTTAGCTTATCAATTAGATGAAGAATATAAAGAAAAGCAAGAATATAAAGAATTTGTAATAAATAAATTAATAAAACCACCAAAAAAGAAAAAAACATTTCAAGAAAAATTTGGATATTTAAAAAGAAAATTTAGATAAGGAACTCGCAATGAAAGCTAAACAGTTTGAAAAGAAACACGAGCTAGGAAAAAACAATGGATACTATTATAAGAGAATCTGGAAGCATTTATTCACTGAATCAGATCCACATAACTACTACAACGCATCTCAGTATCTAACCTATGTTCACAAGCTTAGAAACCTAGTAGCTGATACATTAACTGATAAAAACCCTATAGACATCTACGAGTTTTTCGGAGGAGTTAACAAACCTGAAACATGTCATCAATACATTAGAAAGCTTTATATGGTTCAAGAAAAAAATGCACTAAGACAAACAGTAATATCAAGACATGAAAAAATACTTCAGAAATTTAATGTAGATTATCAAAATATATTACCTAAATTTAAAGGATTAACAGATGATAACATCAAAAACAACATATGAAACATCAGATGGTAAATCTTTTGAAACAAAATATGAAGCTGAAATACATGAAGAATCGTTAGAAAACGGAACATACATTTTTGTAATAGCAAAGCAATATTATAACTCATATAGCATGTCAATAATTTTTGCATCAGATAGTTATTCTAAAATTTTAAATAAAAAAAAAGAATTAGAAGATAATAATTTAACAGAAAATTATTCATATTCAATACAAAAAGTAATAAAAATATAAAAGGATAAAAAATGGGATTATATGTAGAACCAGGTAAAAACAAAAACGATTTCATTAATGAATTAATAATTACAGCAAGAGCACAAGAATTCTCTCCAGTAATATCACAAGACATTTTACCTTCGACAATACCAGACGACTTAGTGATTATATGTTTTGTAAATAATGGATATTTTTATGCATTAGCAGTTGCATTCAGCGATAATGAATTTAAGCACTTTGCTGATCAATCAGATACAAGATATAAAATTTTCTGCGTAGCAGACAAAGATGTAATCAAACAGAATACTCCAAGGTTTGATGATTACTTTAATTAATTTATAAAGGAGATACTAATATGTCATGGATAGATTATAGCAATATAGCTGAGGTAATGACTGAAGCACTTATTGAAATCAATAATATGTTATATAGAGAATTAGTATTTCCAGTATTTAAAACACCTAACACTGGCGCTTTTTTAAGCACAGAGTTCTGGTTTTATAAGTTACTCGATTACTTTTGAGGAATAGGTTTGCTTATTGCATGCCATACCTACTGCAACGAAACCAATGAGAAGATGCATATATAAACAATACTAGTTAAATGATTTCTGCAGGAATCTATGCTATAAACTTCAAAACTTTGGGATACCGTAAAATGATATAAGGCTGGCTGCCTGTATCCTTTTTTTTATTTTTACTCAAATATTTATTTAAAATATTTAACTAAGGATAAACAATGATATTTACAATATATACAGATGGAGACTCTGGATTAACAATAATGGATAAAAAAATTCTACCATTTTATGAAAACTCACAAGAATATATTATAGGTATTTCTGAAAATAAAACTGATGAATTTATTGAAGAATTTTATAAAAACAGATTTGGATTAACAGATAAAGTTTATGCTGCAATAGAGCCAATATTTGAAGAAGTAATATATTTATTAAAAAACAATATAGAAGATAAAATTGAAAATGGAAATTATTATATAAAAATAGATAAATATATAAATATAAATACATTTAACTAAGGATAAACAATGTTAAAACAAATCATAGAAACAATAGACACTAAAAACTCATGGGGTAAGAATCAATTAATTAAAGAAATAGAACCATATATTATCAAAGAAGTATTCGCATATAGATCTGGTATGGATATGATTAGAGCAATAACTATATGCAATGCATTATCTAACTTTGTAGATTATATCAACTCTAAAACATCTCATGGTAAGATAGAACTAAAACTTGCATTATTAGACCTTATAGCTAAAGAATACGAAGAGGCATAAACAATGGGAAGAGCAGAAATATATTCAGACATAATTTGTTTAACAAACAATATGAAAAAGTATCCAAGAAGAGAAATCGAACTTATACTTATAAACATCAAAAACAAATGTGTTCTAGAGCTTCATAAAACATCAGAATACAATTCAAAAATATATCAATCAAATCCATATAAGAAAGAATTAAAAGCTATAGCTAACTCAAAAACAGCTATAAAAAAAGCTTTCAAATCAAGACATGTATCTAGTTCTTCAAAGCGCCAGATAGAGAAACACATTAAAATAATAAGAGAGAATAAATATCTAATCTCAAAAGGATAATAAAATGATAGTATCAATTAAAAACAGACTTATCAATAGGGATTATATATTTATATATAAAAACTCAACAGGAAAATGGAATATATGTATTAGTCCAGAATTCATAGCAAGACACACAATGTGCAGAGCTATACCAATAAAAGAATTAAATAAATGTTTTAAATCTATAAAATCATTATTACTTTTATTAAACAGAAACGATATTAAAAGACTCAATGAAAACAGAGAATTATTTTATAAAAATTATATATGGTAAGGAATAAACAAATGATAGAAACAATCAAAGACTACAATGAACATTTTACGCATTATAAAAATTTACCATTATTATGGATAGGTGATTACTTAGCAATAATCTATGTAGACACTGCAGATAATAACAATGAATACTTTTATATATCAAATAATACAAATCTTGGTACAGACTCATTATTTGAAACAATAGATGGAACTAAAGGTTTTAAAACAATCTCAGCAATCAAGAAATATCTAATCAAACATCTTAGACAAACAAGAAGAGATATAGATAAAAATATTAAACAATTCTTACTGGAGGAATCAAAAAATGCAACAAAATTATATTAGAAATAAAGATTTATTTTCTCATGAACTATTATCAGAAGTTCTTGGATTTAAAGCTTGGCAAGTAATAGGCAATGCTATAGACTGGATGATAAATGCAAGAATAAATGATATAGTTTATGAAAGATCATCAGATCAACAGTATTTAATTGATGCAGATAATCTTATTAGATTATGCAAGGAATGGCTTATAGATGATGATTATTATAGAGTTCATTCAGGAATAGCTTATGATTCTGATTTTGATACAACTTATGATGGAAAAGGTAAAGGTTATAGCTATTGTATAATATTTGATGGTAGCTTTAAAGATTTTCAACCTTTTAATTCAGAATTGGAAGCAATAATTGCAGCATGCGAATATAAACTAAGTATAAAAAGAAATATAAACAAATGATAACAAATGAACAATTCAATAATGCATTAAAAAAATTATGCATTCAAGACTCATATGATTCAGAAGAGTACCCAGCATCAGTTGATAGAATTATATTTCCAAAACATTCACTAACAAATGAAGCTAAAACTTTATTGAAATATTTTTACCAAGTAGAAGGTAAAGCAAAATCTATACCTGTTATCGGAAGCATAAAATCAGAATATATTGAGAATATAACATTTTCAATATTAAAACCTTGGAAGCTTCAAGATTATGTAAAATTCATAAGAGCAAAAAGAGATGAAATGTTTCCAAATGATTACAAGAAGAAATCTAGGAAATTTATATCTAGATATCCATATGTAAGAAGCACATTACTATCACAATATGAAAAGGATTTATATGCAAGATAATAATATGCAAAATGTAACATTAGCAGAATGCAGAAGAGCAATATATGAACAGTTTGCAGCATTAAAAAACGGAAAAATATCTATTGATGAGGCATTAGCATCTAGTAAATTAATGCACCAAATTATAAACTCATATGATGTTGAAGTAAAAGCAATAGAAGCAGCAACAAGAGCAATAAATGCAGGAATAGCTACAGACATAGAAGGAATGACTTTAATAACAATAAAGGATTAACAAATGTGTAAACTATGCAACACTGATAATATTGGAACGAAAAGAAATTCACACAGAATTACTAAAGAAATATTGGAATTTAAAAATATAGCTTATGATTATATTGGAGAATATCCATGTTGTATATGTACAAACAATTATGGTTCGTATATAAAAATTACAGACAAAAGCGCAAGATTATCAATTGATGAATGGATAACCAAAAAGCTTAGACTAAAACTATTTCCATCGAATAAATCTAAATATATTAAAATAAGAATGAATCAAATTGATTACGATGATAATATAAAAATTAGAAACAATATTAAGGATTTAAAAGTTAGCCGTAAGACTGTAGAAAAATACATAAGAATAGACGAATATAGAGGAAGAATTTCATATGTATTCATATATGTAAAAGAAAAAAATAAAATTAAAACTACAATAAGTAAAAGTTTTAAAACACTAGAAGATGCACAATTATATAAAAGGAAAATATTAAATGAGAAACTCATCAAATGTTAGAGTCATATTACTTGATACATTAACAGGATTAAGAAATATGTCCATAGATGTTAAAACAGCAAATGCAATTACAAAAACAGCATCTGCAATAAATCAATCATTTAGATTTGATATTGAAAACAAAAGAGAAAATATCAAACTAATGAAAGCAACAGCATCAAAAAATTGGAAAGATATTAAATCTAAATCATTAACAATTTAAAAAGAAAATAACATGATAGGATTTCCAGAATGTGGTAATTGTGAATCAACTCCTTGTCAATGTGAAAGAGATGATAACAATTGGTTTATATCATCTACTGATAATAAACAAAAATCATTCCACAAAGCGCCAGAAGAGGTGTCAATCGGTGACTATGTTAAAGTTACAGATACTAAACTATTTGAAGGCTTAACAGAAGAAGAATACTTTAAAGCATATAGAATTATTGACATAGAACAAATACCATGCGATGATGCAGAACTTTATAACATAGAAATAGAAGGACCAATGAACAAATATCTTCTAACTAATTTTAATGTTAAAAAAGTTAATAAAGCAAAAGAAATAAATATAAAGGAAAATAACATGAAAATTTTAGAAGAAGAGAAACCAAATGCAGTTATGAGTGATCATCAAAAAGAAACTTTAGCAGATATCAATAGAATCATGCAAATGTTCAAAGCATCTGATTGTATTATCAGACCACACTTTGTTGTTACTGGACCATCAGGTTCAGGAAAATCTCATAACATCTCAGCTATTGCACAAGAGAATGGATTAAACTTTGTTGAAATTAATGCTGCTCAATTAACTAAAGAGGGAACAGCTGGAAACTCACTTACTAAAGCAATGTCTGCACTAGGAAACACTGGTGGCAAGCCAACTATTTGCTTTGTCGATGAGTGGGATAAACTTTTCGTGAGTGGCAATAATAACAGCTGTTTAGCTCATGAAACAACTAACGGTGTTCAAAATGAATTCCTAAAGGTTCTAGAATCAAACAAAGCTTCAGTTGCTGGAGACTATGGTAAATATATGGATATCTCAGTTGATAAAGTTCTATTTGTCTTCGCTGGCGCTTTTAATGGAGAGCCAGATATTACAATCGACAGACTTAGAGACTTCGGTATCAAAACTGAATTCATCGGTAGAGTTGGGCTAGTTTATAATCTTGAAAAACTTACACTTGATCAATTGCTATACATCTTAAGAAATTCTACATTACTTGAGCACTATATCAATCTTCACGATGGTGTTGATAAAGAACAAGTTATTGAAAAGATTTCTAGTTTCATCGAAGCTACTTATGAACAAAACACTCTAGGTGCAAGACTTGTAAACACTTTAATTCACCAATACTTTATCAAAAAAGGTAAATTAAGTTTAGAACAAGCCAAAGAAATTTCATTTCAAAAAAAACTATCATTCTAAGAAATTAGCATGATAACTTTTATAATACAATTAATTCTTACATTGTATGCAATATTGATATGGATACTAAAAACAATGTTTATATTTCTAATTGTACATGATAAATCAGAAATAAGAGACACATTTGTAAATTTCATATTAAGAATATGCAAAACTTGGGAATGTGATGTATACGATCTATCTTTTAGAATGAAACAACTTTTAGTAAAAGATAAAGATAAATAAAAATAAATAAGGAATAAGCTCATGGATAAAACATTTACTTTAACAATATCACCAGATTATGTTAAAAACTGGACAGAACAGGATGCTATCCGTGAGTTTATCCAAAACTGGATAGACCAGAGAAATCAAGAACCAGAAGCAGGTTCAGCAATAAAATCATCTAAAGGATGCTTAATTATTGATAACAATTTTTCTGTTCTGCAAAGACAAACACTTCTACTTGGTGGTGGAACAAAAACTGATGACACTGGCGCTATTGGAGGCTTCGGAGAAGGCTATAAGATTGCACTATTAGTTCTTACTCGTTTAGGATTTAAAGTTAGTATTGCTAACTATGGTCTAGGAGAGCTCTGGGAGCCTCAAATCTCTTATTCTCATGAATATGGCACTGATGTACTTAAAATCACTTGTAGACAGCTACAGCATGGTAAAAACCTTCAAAAAGGTGTATCAGTTATAATCACTAAAAACTCATATGATTTTGATTTAATTATGCATAATATTTATCTTGAAAAACGAGACTTTACAGTTATAGCTCAAAACGACAGATACGGTCAAATTCTTGATAAATCAGAAGCTGGTAGAATCTATATAGGTGGGCTATACATTTCGACAAGCTCAGAGCTTCTGTACGGCTATAATTTCAATCCAGGCATCTTAGAGATAGGAAGAGACAGAAACATCACTGATACCTTCCAGATTCGTTATAAAGCACCATATATATTTCAACACACTTCAGATGAATTTATTGATCAAATGTATGATGACCTAAAATCTGGCGCTAAGGATTTTGACTACATGGAGAAGTATAATCTTCCAGAAAACCTTGTAACCAAAATCAAAGACGAATTTGCTCATAAGCAAGTTATTTCTACTCAATCTGATAAACAAATCCTTGAAGACAACAACATTAAAGTTAAAAACCCTATTGTTGTACCAAAAGTTATAAGAAACCTTATCTGGGAACAACCAGTATCATCTAAAGCATCTGCAATCAAACAAAAATCAACACTTGATTTATTAAGAGAATTTCTAGAAGATGAAGAAGATAATCTCACTGAGCGCCAGATAGAGAAACTTAATTACATCATAAATAGGAAACAATAATGTACACAATAATTTTAACACAACAACAGTTTAAACAGCTACAAAGCAATAAAACTTTAACAATCAATCTTGATGAACCAAAACAAGACAAATGGACTCCATCATCAGGTGAATGGAATGTTTCATTAGTTGATAATCCATATAAAACTAATATTAAAAACGAAAAATACACAGAAGCTGGAGTTGAATACGAAACAGAAGAAGAAGCAATCAATGCATCTAAAGCAATTCGTTCATATGCAAGACAACTGAAATGGCTATCAGAAAACAACGATGGTTTTATATCTGACTGGAATAATGTAGATCAAAAAAAATATTATATAACATATATCAAAAAAGAAAATATGTATAAAAAATCACATATTGTATATATTAAATCAATAAACACAATATATATGTCAAAAGAAAATGCAGAAAAACTATGCAGACTTCTTAATGAAGGAGTCGTAGAATTTTAAGAAAGGAGAATCATGAAACTTACAGATTTAGAAATAGATCAATTTGCTACAACTAAAGAATGGGAAGTTAAAAATTTTTACATAAGAAGAAAATCTAGATTAGATTTTTCATGCTATAGAAATGGTATTTTTGAAAGAAACCTTCCAGAATTAACAAAGGATGGATCGTTATGGCATTCATATTTCTATAAAGATGATTTTGAACTATGTGACTGCAATAGTACGATTATTGAAGAATTTACCTATCCATTATTTATGGAATCAACAAATAAGGGAAGAGTTGTTAAGTTTAATTCATTAACTTCTGGAATAGTAATAATACAAGGAGAATCTAGAGATCAACCAGGTTATGAATATAATTCATGGATGAATCATAATGATTCTCATACATGGAAACCTTATGACTTCTCAAAAGCGCCAGAGGTTGATGATTTAGACTACTGGGATGCAAGATTTAAAGCTGGATTACCAGTTTATTATTCAAAAAATAATTATTATCACATTAGGCATAAGTTTACAATACTACCATCTAAACTAATGGAGTTAAACAAAACTAAATATGATATGTTATATATCGAACAAATAGAAGAATTTACTTATCCAATGTATTTTGAATGTATAAAAAATAGTTTTGACAAAGGAATAGTTGTAAAATTTACTGAATTAAATAAAGGTAAATTTATTAAAAAATTTGAAAAAAATGAAGGTATTGAAAAATTTCTTTCTACTCACTGGGTAGAACACACTGATAAAGAAACTTGGAAAAAAGTTGATTTTGATGAAACAATTGGAAAAATAATTCCAACTCAAGATGACATTGATGAATTAATTTCAAACTTGAAATCTATTCTTGAAGACAGTGATAACCGTTTCAATCCATCTGAGCGTGGCGCTGGAACTCAACTTAGGGAATCAGGTTATGATCAATGTCATGACTTAATTGATGAATGGTTAGAAAAATATCATGTCACTGAAGCGCCAGATATTGGTGGAGAAAAACATTTCCAATACTATGAAGATTTATATGATGTTATTGTATATTTCGAAAAACTATTAAGCGAAGAACAACATGAACAAAATGTTGATAATTTATTTGGACAAAATCCATTTGATGAATATGTTCCAGAAAAACAATCACCATGTTATTTAGGTGTTGATTATGCATCACAACCAGACATTTCATTCGTTCCACAAAACGGAATCAAATCAAAACTTAATGATGATGCACTTGATGATTTATCTTATACACTTGCAAATAGTAACTGGAAACTTGAATATTTACAACCAATAACTGGCGCTACTGAAGTAGTTAAAACTAATTATAATAAAACAAAGGAATTTACAATGAATAATGAATTACAAGACGCAATTTTAGAATTAATAAACGAGAACGGAAAACCAAAAGTTAAAAAACCAAAAACACCAAAAATTGTATGTAATGTAGAAGGTACATTAATGGAATTTGCTGATGAAGCTGCATTAAAATCATTCATGTGGTCATCAAGAGTTGAATCAGTTATCAGATATGACTTATCTGGTAAAGTTACAGTTCCATTCGAACTATCAGTTGAAGCTCCAAAAACTAAAGCTTCTAAATAATTAAAAGAGTCAGATTCTGGCTCTTTTTGTAGCTCTGCTTCTTTTAGAGGTAATACTAATTTACTTCTCAAAGCGCCAGATAGAGGAATCTAATATGCCATATAAATTTGAATCAGATAAGCTTCTAGTTCCAAAAGAACACGATAAGAGAGTAAAGCTCAATCAAGAGCAAAAAGAGCTTATAAGACATCTATATGAAACCACAGATACTTCACAGAGAAAACTAGCTACTCAATTTGGTGTATCTAGAAGACTTATTCAGTTTATTATTGATCCAGAGAAACACAAGGCTAATCTACAAGCCAGAGAAGCCCGTGGAGGCTCAAAACAATACTACAACAAAGAAACACACGCTAAAACAATGAAAGCTCACAGAAGCCATAAAAAAGCTCTATATGATGCATCATTACTCTTATTAGCGCCAGATATTGAGAACACTTAACTGTTTGATTTTTTTATACTGACTGTATAGTAGCGTAGCTTTTTTTGCCGACCGCTCTCCAAATTTTTTTCCTACGGCTAGCGCCTTCGGAAAAGAAATTTGTCGTTTGCCGTCACAAAAGCTACGAAGGTGATGATTGGATTTATATTTAAAGGAAAACAAGTGAACAAAAAAACTGGAATAGATTATGTAGCAGATAAATATTTAGGATTGAATGTAAAATTTAAATTTAAAAACATTGAAATGACTGGAAAAATAAGTGGAGTATCAGGTTATTTAAAAAGATATGAATACAAAATAGAAATAGATGATGATAAAAATCATTGCTATATACATTTAGATAGAAATTCATTTAAAATAATTTAATAGGTATTATATATAAATATATTTAATAGACCTATCTTTGAAGAACTTCAATTAATAACCATTTTATAGAGGTTTTGTTCAATTTTAAATGTACTACACAGTTCACATTTTAATATTTATGTGAATTATGGTGTACATTTTATGTTTAAACACCTATATATACGTTTTACATTAAGATGTTAATTTTGATTCTATTTTATGGGATTTATTGGAAATTTCAACTTGGTATAAATATACCAAGTTTCAGTAGATATTTATTAAAAACTTGGTATAATCATACCAAGTTTAGAGGTGAGAGTTTAAACTTATAAATACCTACAGGAGTTTTTATGAGAAAATTATACAATATTTCTAATAAAGCTAACATTATACAGAGTGAAACTGGAGAAATTCAATCAATACAAGTTGAGAATAATATTTCACAAGTTTCAATGTTTCCAGTTAATAGCAAGGATAGAACAATGATTTATATGAATGATTTTACAAGAATAACTGAACTTAATAAAACTGAACAGTTAATGTTTTTTGCAATATTGCAAAATTGTGATGGATATAATATTGTTAAAGCTTCTTGGAAAGATATAGCTAAAGATATTACATCTGATCAATCAAGAATTTCAAAAACAATTAAACAACTTAAAGACTTAAACTTTATAGCTAAAGTTGAAGGTAAACATATGGTTAATCCATTTATAGTTTTACCTAAGTATGATAAAAACGAAAGGGAATCTCAATGGTTATGTCAACAAGTTTGGAAATTATACACAGAAGATATGAATACTTATATTCCAGACGACTATATATCAACAGTTAAATATATGCTTGGATTAAAAGAATCAACACATATAAAAGTTGGAAACAAAAAATCTGAAGAGCAATCTAAGATTGTGGAAAAACCAAACAACAAAAACTCATGACCCTTCAAAAAATCGCAACGGCAAACGAGAAAATTCTTCACTGTAGCGCAGCGGAAGTGAAAATTTTCGAGAGCGGTCGGTGGAGATTTTTTGCATAATCCTACCAGCTAGGTAGAAAAATCAAAAACGAAAGTTAACATTATAAAGCACATTGCTTTGAGTTATACAACACACACAACTCCTGGCGCTTACATTGTGTCTTCTAATGTTAACAAAGGAATAATAAAATGAACTATGTTGGACAAGTATATGGATTTCAAGTATTTGAAGATGAAAATGTTTTAAAATTAAAATATCCAACTGGAAAAAAAGATGGTAACAAACTAGGCAAAAGAAAAAGAAATATTCTTGTTCCAGATGTAAAATTCTCAAAATCAAAAGGAATATTTGTTCATCCTGACTTAAAAGAGAATTTTATTAATTTTATAAATATGTTAACAATAAAGGAATAATCAATGACATTTTTAGCAGTAAACAGTAAAGGTATAGAATATATTTCATATACTCCATTAACTAGAAAATTAGAAGGTGAAACACTTAACGGAACTTGGATTTTCAAAGGAAGATACTCAGATAATATGATGTTTCAAGTTCCAAAAGGAACAATAGAAAAACTTATTGGTAAAGAACTTACATGGCAAGATGAGCCAGTAGAACTAAAGGAATAACTAATGACACAAACAACATTTGAAGGAATAACAATTTCTTCTCAATTTATAGGTATAGGTAAGAGTTTATCAACAGATGGACACTCATCGATCTTTCACATATTGTTTCCTAAATATTCTGTTACTATCAACAATGAAACATTTGAATATTCTCAAAGCGCCAGATATTTAGCAGAAGGGTTAGGTCTTAAACAAGGATGCATTTATGAAAACACTTACAAACATCCACATTCTGGCGCTTATAATAGTGAAATCTATATAGACTCAGGACCTTATACTAGAACCTCAGCTAACGGTGCAGCTCCAAGAATATTTTCAAACAGAAAAACAACTATTAATGATGTTCATAATAAGTTCTCACAATCTAAAGCTTCAGAGCTTCAAGAAAATGAACTTCTATTTGAATTAAGAGCAATCCTAGAAGACGCACTTGTAGGCTTTGAATACTTTACTCCAGGTGAATTTGGTAAGGAATTTGGATACACAGATATTGACAACTGTATTGAAATATTCAACGGATGCAATCAAACAAGAGTAAAGCTTAGATTATCTGAAACAAAAATTCATGAACTTCTTGATAAACTTTCTGAAAAAGGAATAGAATAATGTTACCACATAATGATGTCATAGCTCATGTAGAACTTAATGAAAACGCTTTGGAATACTTTCTTCAAGCAAAATACGGTTCGTCATATATAGAGCCTAATTTTAACGAATGGGTTCAAATATTAATATCTTATGGTAATCCACTTGAAGCTTATGCAATTCAAGGAACTATTACATTTTATCATTTGCCTTCAAAACTTATTATTGAAACAACTGATACCGAATGTGCAAGAGTTGAAGACATACTAGGTATTTATACAGACACAAAGACTTTATCATGTACACAATCATTAACTCTAGTAGCTTAAGTAATTTTAACACTTGGTCTGCATCATTTCATTGTTTATTTGAAGAAGAGAAACAAAAAGTTTTATCAACTCCAAGAGAAGAAATAGTTGATTACATTAATAAGAAAACTCATCTTCTTAGAAATACAGATTTTGTATTTAAAAATCTACATATGACAATTAAAAACTCTTTTTCAAATCGTGATCTAAATTCAACAATAGATATTATATCTGGAGATAAATATTTAAATAATATAATATGCTCATCAGATTTTAATAGAATTGCAACATTTATTCTATTTATAATAAAAGATTTTAATATAGAGAAAAAAATTGATGAAAAAATTAAAGAATTTGAAGAAAAAATTAATTTCTTAAAGTCACTAAAAGATTAATAATAACAACTGGGTGAAAGCATAGAACCATTGACCCTGTGTAGCTCGCAAGCCTGAATGGTAGGATTAAAACGAGGATGACTAAACGAATATAGATGCAATCGATTCCTAGCGCCAGATATTGAAGAGCACTTTATCTGGCGCTTAATAATTTAGTAATGAGCAGTACATACCTGAGCAGAGGGCAACTCTGTCAGCTACACATTAACTGTAAAGTGGAAGTCTGAAAGTACGACCGTCACTGTACTGCTCTTTAGTGAATTATCACTACCGCAAACCACACATCAAGGCGGCGGTATATAAATAGACATGCAGTGTAACTTTCAAAGCGCCAGAAGAGGTAGTTTATCTTCCATTTTCTACTTGTCTGGCGCTTTGTTAAATGTGTGCAAATCAAATTTCTAATGGTATGATTATAGGCGCTTTTATGCGTCTAGGTGACAGTTCGATTCTGTCTTTGCACACAAATAAACTAAACAAGCCAAATAGTGCTTTGAATATTACATAGCTTGTTTAGTTTTTCATATACGGCGCCATAGCTCAGGGGTAGAGCCACTGATAAAAATGATTAATTTCATTTAATTTTATAGAGGTCGCAAGTTCGAATCTTGCTGGCGCTTCCAATTTTATATGTACTATTCCATAGGATGTCTGGTTTATCAGAAAGGTAGTGCAAGTCTACCACATGAAACAATTATTTTTAATAAACAGATACAAGCACAAGGAGTCGGTCCCTGACTGCAACATATCTGTTTATTAAATATATACAAGGAATAATTTATGAAAGCAACAGATTTATTAATGTTAGATATATATAATAGATTAAAATTACTACCAAAAGAATTTGAAAGTGAAGTTCTTGAAAAAATTAAAACACTTATTCAGTTAGAAAGAAAAGATGTTAAAAATAAGCAACTGTTTACAGTAAAAGCATATAATGTTAGGGCAGGTGATTTAATTTTTGATTATGTTAAGAAAACAGTTTCTAAAATTCATTATGCTGAATATAGAAGAAAATGTCAATTTAATATTGATAGAGATAATAATGAAATGTTGTTTTCTTATAGAGAAGATGAGCCATGTGATTATTTTGATGAAAATGAAGAGGTAACACTATTATTAGATATTGCAGATGTTGATTCTATTTATAATAGAGAACCATTAGAACTATTTGATGATGAGTAAAATATACAAGGAATAAATTTATGAACAAAAGACTAAAAGTAAGAATTTATATGAATGATAAAAAATATATAGTATCCAACTATTTAAATTCTAAACAATCTAGAATCTGGAGAGATGGAAATAAACTTGGTATGAGAAAAACACTAACTCTTCTAAGCGCCAGAGAGGATGAAATTCAAAAACGAATCAGTGATATTGAATCTGGTAATGCAGATTTTTTAACAGCTGAAGAATTAGATGATTTAATCAACGCAAGAGGATAACTTATGAATATAGAATTAATTAAAAAATACAAAAAAGAAGAAAAACCAAAGTTTAAAGTAGACGATTTTGTTAGATATATTAATTCAAATAATAACAAAGCTTTGAGAATTAATAATATTAATTGTGAAAGATATTATTTTGATAATTCAGGAATAGTATTAAGACTTAATGAAATGATTAAGTGGGAACCGCAAGCAGGTGAACTTTGTTGGTTTACAAATAATAAGGTAACAAATAACGCAAGATTAGCAGAATTTCATTCTCTAGACGGATGCTCATTTAAAGATAATACAGGAAGTTGGAAATATTGTGAACCATTCCTAAACTCAAAACCATCTTGGTTTAAATAAATGTATAAAACACTTTATCAAAAAGAATCAAACCTTAATGATTTAAGAGCTCAATCTAAACAAATATTAACTGATGCAAGAATAAAAGATTATTCTAATTATATAGCTGTTAGAATATTTATGTTAAACGGAAGAGAGATTCTTATTTCAAGAATACAAGCTAATGTTTACTCAGTTGTTGTAAAAAACAAACTAGGACTAAAAATTGATGGATTTGAATTTGAAAATCTTGATTCAAACAAGTTTGAATTCATCAACTAAAAAGGATTTAATATGAAAGATTTATTACCAGTTGGTTTAATATACACTCTAATAATAACATCAGGAATGTATTTTAACTCAACATATAAAACAGCCAAACAAGAACAGCAGAAGCTAGAAGCAATGCAAGTAGCTATATCAGTAAGCAAAGAGCTTGAAAAATCTCAAGAGATTACAAACTTCTCAATAGACTATCTCATCAAAGAAAATCTTAGGCTTAAAAATAAGTTATCTGAATACAAGCATGTTGATTCTATTGTAAAGGATATACATCGGATTGCAGAGTAAAGCACCAGAGGATGTGTATCTATTTTTAGCCTTAGCATTCACAGAATCATCGTTTGATTACTATGTAGATCATCGTGATAACGGAGCTACTGTAGGACCATGTGGAACAGTTCTATACTACTGGGAAGACTTTCTAAAAGAACAAGATATTTCACCATATTCAATCCGTTCATGTGAAGCCATATACAATAATCTTCTAGACAGATACAAAACACCCTATCTGGCGCTAAAGAAGTATAAAGGTATAGAATCTAAAGAAAAAGAATGGATAATTAGAAAAGTATTCAAAATACAAAAAGAATTATTAAGGAAATACAAATGAGAATTGAAGTAGGGAAAAAATATATTAATGCAGTAGGTGATATTGTTTCTATTGTTAAAATAGCAGAAGATCTAAAATATGATTTTTCAGATCATGAAAGTTGTGACTATATGGACGATGGAAATTATTATTTTAATGGTCCAAAAAGCAAATATGATCTAATATGCGAAGTAAATGATTTTATATTATATAGATATGAATATAAATTTATTACAAAGTATGAATTCTTATTAGAACACTATCTTCTGTACGGAGGAAATCCAGAATGGATAATCAACAAGACAAATATGAAATAGCACATAATCTGGCGCTAGATAAGCTAAAAGCTTGTAGTCAAAGAATAAACAATTCATGTATTAATTGCTCAATATTCTTCACTTGTGAACTAAGGAAACACTATGTTAAAACAACTTATGAATCTATGTCGAAAGATACTTCAGGCGGATTCGAATTCTAAAGGATTAAAATGAAACACTTATTATCAATAATACTACTATCTGGCGCTTTATTTGCATCAACACCAAAATACCAAAGCGCACAGATACTTTCACTTCAAACAGAGGTTTATGACTGTAATTTATGGATAGAAACATCTGGTAAGATCTTACTAGATATGTCAGAATCTAAATCAAATGAAGGTCTTATTTTGTTCTATGCAGACTTCACTTATGCATCTGAAAGAGCCATAGAAGAATGCAAGTATGTAGACGAAGACTCAACGGCTATACTAGAAGAGATAGCTTATGACTTAGAACTATATATGAATCAAATAAGGAACAACAATGAAAACAGATGACAAAGTTGTCGTATGGCACAATACACACGCTGATGGACTATATATTTTTAGATACTTCTACAAATTTGACGAAAACGGAAAATGCATGACATATTTCAACGGTCAAACTTCATGGACAGATGAAAACAACTGGGAACCAAGAAGACGAGAAACCTGGGATAACTATATGACATATGAACAATATTTAAAAGAAATAAAGGAAAACAATGCAAATTAATATAACTGAAATAATGAAAACAATCCTACTTGATGGTCAATTTGTTGATGGACATGGTTTTGAACCAAGACATCCAATTGTTTATAATGCATTTATGCAATCACATTTAGACTTTGAAGAATTTCTGAAATCTTGCTTACTTGACAAAGCGCCAGAAGTAGAAGCTGTTAAACAATCTATGCAATACCTAAATATTGAACTTAGTCAACACAAAGCGCCAGATTATCTAACTGAAGAATCGGCAGAAGATTTTAAAAACAAACTTAAAAAATATCATGAAGCAAAACAAGATCTATATGCATTATGTAATAACAAACTAACAACTGAACTTTCAAATCATATTATGTTTCAAGAACTTGAATATATTAGCAATGGCAAAAAGCTTGAATGGGTTCAAAACACTTTATCATTCAAAGGTCAGCTAAGAGCTAACAAAATTATGGAGTTATCAGATGCTAACCAAGATACTTAATTTCTTTAAACTTTTAGCAGCGCCATATCAAGGTAGCTCAGATACATTCATAAGAACATCTGAATCAATCAAACAAGAGTTTGCTAGGGCAAACCCTAATCTACCAAAGATAATGTCTCTAATCACTATCCTGGAGTCATTAATGGTAACACAAGGCGATGGAGAGATTATCAAAAAACACCAAGCTCAGTTCAGGGCATGTTTAGATAATTACTACATATGATGGAAGATATATTATTTTCTCTAATATTGGCAATAATACTATGGTTAATATTTTTAATAACGCCAGGTAAGGAGAAGCCATGAAGCAATCAGAAGCTGAAATGCTAATATGTACAAAAACATTATTTTCAAAAAAAATAATAATAAAAAATGAAGATTATTACAAAAATATTCTTATTGGTAAAAACACAAAAATAAGTGATTTTTTAATAACTGAAAACGATAAAACTTTAATTACTTGCGGATCTAATTGTATATCATCTAAATGTATTTCATGGGTTAAAACTAAGACTCACAGAGAAATGACTTATGCGGAACAAAAAAGATATGAAGAATATGAGAAAAAAGTTCATTCAGTATTTAATTCATTAATAGGAATAAGAATTATATCAGAATCTGAAAAAGACTCAAATATTAATGAAGAACTTGCTAGCTTGAAAGAAGAATACAAAGATGTAGTTGATATTAATCTAGAACTACCAGATTACGATAAAGAAGGTTACTGTCATCTATATAGCGCCAGATAGAGGATACTGGAAACATTTTAATGTTTTATTTTTTTATCACTGATGTGATGATGTCAGAAATCTCTTCCTGTTGCGCTCCGACTAGTCAAATTGTTCCACTACGCTGGCGCTTCGTTCCACAATTTCCCGTCGTTCGCTTCCAGGCGAGATTTCTGAGAGGGAGGTAGCTTTTGTTTTATTCGCTATATATTTACTTTAAACAGATGAATGCGTTAACCATGGTATCCAGATAGTATTTTCAAGGTACAGATTGTATACTTAAGGAGCTTTTAAAGGTACAAATCGTATACTTATAACGGTCAAGTTAAAACAAGGAGTACGATTTGTATGAATATTTAGAAGATTCTGATAGGGGAAGTGTATCTGCTATAGCCTTAAAGAAAGGTGAAAAGCTAGTTGTACAAACTGATAATCAAGTAAAAGATTTACCATACTTAAAAGTTGGTAATGGCAAAACTGGAAGATATGGAGAGAGCATGAATTTAATTCAAGAAATGGCTAAAATGACAAAGCCTGAGCAGGTTATGTTTGCGTTATTAGAAAAAGGTTTAGACTATTGGGATGAGAGATCTATTAATAAAGTTAAGCTAAACATGGATGAATTATCATCTACTGAAAAACAATATATCAAAAGAGCATATCCTTTGCTAGAAGGTAAAGGTATTATTATTAGAGTATCAAGAGGTGTCTATCAGATTAACCCAAGACTCATATTGGCTAAAGATTCAACTTTAGCAATACTTGAATGGGATAAGAAATGTAATCCTAAATTTAAAATTAATAAAGGACAAAAACAATGATTGAATCTAAATACATCTACGATCTATCAGAATCTCAAATGCGTTCAATGAATACCATGAGCTACCCTGATGCGTTATTGTTTCAGCTAGAGGCTGCTAAGAAGCTCAATGAGAGGCTACTTCATGTTAATCATCTAGAACGAGACTTTCATAGGATTAATAAAGTTCACAAAGCTATCAAACACAATACTGGTAAGCTTAATGAGATTGGTTATTTTGATAAGCAGCAATCTTCTTATACTGGCGCTGTAAAGATTCATCCAAACCAATCATCTATTGATGATTTTCTAAAGGCTTAATAATGTTTAAAAAACTAAAACAATTATTTAAAAACATATCATATCTATGTAGCAATGATTTAGCTAAAGTTGAAAATAAACAATATATTGCAAACAAGAATACTGAATATGGATACATAACATCAATAGCTAAACTTAGATCTGATATTGATAAACAATTTAATATTGACTTAGATATTGATATAAAACCTAATATTAATGCTAATGTAATAATTACTGGTATTTATAGAGGTGAAGAATATATTAAGCTTTATGACCTAAAACCAAAAGATTTTAATGATTTAGTTGAACAACTTAAAAACAGAGAAAAGTTTGGAGAAATCAGAAACATTGATGCAATCATAAGTTTTCCAAAAAAAGAATTTAAAGCAAAATTTGATTATGCATTGTGAACAAGGAGAGTAAATATGGAAAATTTAAAAAATAAACAATGTGAATGCTTTAGCTGGGTGAGATGGCATGATGTAACTAATTGTGAAATACTAACATCAAATCATCATCCAGATTGTAAAAATAGAAATATAGAGCTAGAAGCAAAAGGTCATATTAAAAATTTAATTAATCTTATAGAATATGAAGCATCAATGGGAGATGGTATTCCAGAAGAATTTTATCAAGATTATTTAGATGCAAAATTTTTCATAGGATTAAAATAGATAGCACAGAGGAGTAATCTTTACTTCTCGATGGTATTTATACCCATCCACGATGATGTAAAGAAATTAGCTGGCAACTTGCATAAATGTTGCTTAGTTTGTTAAATTTTTAAATTATTGGCATTACAATGGTAAACCAAGATGTAGCTTCAAAATGCATTCTTGAAACCAAAATTTTTAGAGGTTATAGTAGTTTATGTGAAAAGTAAAACAACAATAATCTCTAAATTTTACATTTAATAAGCGCCAGATAGATTGTACTCAACCAACATCAAGGAGACAACGCCTTAATGTAGTATAAAATTAGCTCACTGACTTATGGTCATAGAAACTCAATCAACACTGGCGCTTATTAAATGTAAAAAAAAAGGAAAAATAAATGTTATCAGGATTATACAAAACAATATATGAAGGTGAAAAGATTAATGGTATTTATATACTTAAATTATCACCAGATAAAGCATCAAGAAGAGCTAATATTATAGCTGTTAAAACAACATGGAAAAAATATAATGAATTATTAGGAATGAAAAAATGAATAATATATTTGGAGTATTAGTTGGCATATCTATGCTTGTAGCAACAATGTCTACAGGAATATACTTTTATGAAAAACAAAGTATTGAATACGCAAAAGCTGGTTTGGAACAATGTAAATATGGAAATTATAAAGCAATATGGGTTAAAGATTGCAATTCATATATTAAATCTAAAATAGAAGAAAACAATTTAAAAGGAAACAGATGAAGACATCATTTACAAAACAAGACATAAACAGATACTCATGCTCTGGACATTTACCAAGATGCATCATGAATAGAGTCAGGGAATTACACATATTATCATTTAAAAGACTTCAAAGGATGAAAGATGGAAACTAATGGAAATATAAAATCAAACAGAACTTGGCAAGAATGTCAAATAAAGGCGTAATAAAATGAAAGTAACATTAAATGCATACACACCATTAGTTGTGTGTTCAGATGCAATTAGAGAATGCTGGCAATCACAAGATAAGTCAGACAATGGTGGAGAAAAAGATTTAGCACTAATAGATAGAGTTGGAAATCAATACAAACACTCTTCAACATTAGAACACTTAACTTATTCTTTTACAATAGAAGGAATATCTAGAGCATGCTTGCAAGAACTAGCTAGACACAGAATGACTTCATTGTCTGTTAAGTCAACACGATATACTCTTAAAGAATTAAAAACAGAAGAAATTTTTGCATTAAACGACTTTAAGCGAGCAGAGCAATATATTGTAATCACAGGAAACGAAATCGTAGATAATGCTTCTATAATTGGATTAAACAATTTAAGAAATATTTTACTTGAAGGAGTATCTAATGATATTGCTAAGTATTGTCTGATAGAATCATACAAAACATCGTTAGCTTGGACTTTAAACGCAAGAAGCCTTCAAAACTTTTTAACACTTAGGTCATCTAAGGCTGCACTATGGGAAATAAGAAATTTAGCAATAGCTGTGTACTTAGCTATTCCAGAAGACCATAAATTTTTATTTCATAATTCTGGAGAGATCAGACTTGTATCCGAAGCAATGAAATCATTAATAGGACAAGACGATGCCTAAATATCAAGTTGGACAATATGTTTGTTTTAATGAGTCTCAAAAATCATTAAACTCTAGTTTTCAAGAACTAGAAGTTTATGATGAATTTCAAGATAATCAAATAGCAAACATTACAGAACAAGGAAAATACATATTCGAAGATTTCTCAGGAGAATGGGATGAATCTATCATTTCAGGACTTTCAGATGATCAAAGAATAGATTATGGATATATAATAAACAATCAAGCTATATTAGAGGATACAATCAATGAGATATCTAATTTTCATGGAATATCTCACGAAAGCGCCAGATTATTGTGTACAGATGAACTTATGTCTGAAATAGTAGAAGTTATGTTCTCAGCTCAAGAAGAATATATTCAAAATATAAAAGTATAATTAAAAAAGGTTAAAATGAAAAACTAAGTGGCTGATTTATTAGCTACATATAAAGCTACATTGTTTCAATAACATATAATTTTATATTTTGAATATATTCTTCTTGAGCTGAGAACATAACTTCTACTATTTCAGACATAAGTTCATCTGTACACAATAATCTGGCGCTTTCATGGAATATCTCACGAAAGCG
>JAEHHB010000048.1 GCA_019248165.1 Candidatus Shapirobacteria bacterium S2_F12 | reverse complement strand
TTTCTGATGGTCGGATAGCGGTAGCTAAATTAAGATAAAATATGCCCTCTAATCAAAAATTTCTTGTATAATATAATTCTTGTGACTAGAAAAAATATTTTTGACGTTGTTGTGGTTGGTGCCGGTCCTGCAGGCATTTTTGCTTGTTATGAGTTGATAAAACGGAATAAAAACCTAAAAATTGCCTTGGTTGATAAGGGGAATCGCATCGAAAAGAGAAAAGCTTCGGAAATTATGTTTGGCTTTGGCGGAGCCGGGTCGTATTCTGATGGTAAACTTCACTTTACTCCAAAACTTTCTCATGAGAGAACTTTCCATTTAATTAACCCAGCAGATTATGAAAAAATTTTAGTGGAAATTGATAATATTTTTATGGATTTTGGAGTAACTGCCCAAAATTATCCTAAAAATGTCGACGAAGTAAATAAACTGATTGAAGAAGCGAAAGCCCAGGATATTGAACTAATTGTAAGACGAACAAAGCATGTTGGAACAGACAATCTAAAGTTAGTGATGCAAAAATTTCAAGATTTTTTAGAAAAAAATAAAGTTGTTTTTTTGGATAATACAGAAGTAACCGACTTGATAGTACAAAAAAATCAAATAAAAGGAATAAAGACCAATAATGGCGAATTCTATGGAGAAAAATTTTTATTAGCTCCAGGCAGGGGAATGGCTGACTGGTTTCAACATATTTCTAGCAAGTATAAAATAAAATATATTTACGACATGGTTGAGGTTGGGGTGCGAGTGGAATTCCCCGCCGAGATAATGCATAAATACGCAGAAGCGCTTTACGAGGTGGTTTTGAAAATTAGAACCAAGACTTTTGATGATATTGTTAGGACTTTTTGTAGCTGTCCAAATGGATATGTTGCCAAAGAGGACTATCCTGGCTATGTTTGTGTTAATGGACATTCATTGTCTGACCACAAATCTCCAAATTCAAATTTCGCGTTTTTATGTGAAGTTAGATTGACTCAACCAGTAGAAAATTCGCTGCTATACGCTAAATCTATCGCCGAATTGGCCACTACGATTGGTGGTGGAAAACCAATTTTACAAAGATTAATAGATTTAAAAACTGGCCATCGAAGTACGGTTGAAAGAATTAGCAAGTCAGTCGTGACACCATCGTTAAAAGAGGTAACACCAGGAGATATATCTATGGCACTTCCCCACCGGGTGGTAACTAATATTTTAGAAGGACTAGAACAGTTGGACAAAATAATGCCAGGGATAAATTCTGGATCAACATTGCTTTATGCTCCAGAGGTAAAGTTTAGATCGACAAAAGTAAAAACTGATACCAATATGGAAACGTGTGTTAAAAACTTATTCATCGCAGGTGATGCATCGGGGATGGCTGGTTCGATTACCGGAGCTGGAGCGACTGGGATAATGGCAGCAAGAGGAATAATAAAGACACTAAAAAAATAAGAGTAAAATTTAATTGAGAATATTTTCGTAAACACTGGCGGTGGGAGAGGGACTCGAACCCCCAAGTCCTTGCGAACGGCGACTTTCGAGGTCGCTGCCTTACCAATTCGGCGCATCCCACCTTTTTCTTTACTTTATTATCTTATCGCTACTCATCTATTTGGTGTACCCGGGAGGGATCGAACCTCTAACCTTTGGTTCCGCAAACCAATGCTCTATCCAATTGAGCTACGGGTACAGTGTCGCAATTATATCAAAAATTAGGCTTTTTTCTCAGTTTCTACTGTCTTCTCGTTGGTTTCTGATTCTTTCTTTTCCAAGGGTAATTTTGATATCACCCATTTGGTTAGCTTGTCAACAAAATTTGGTGATTCATCTATTAAAGGTAATTTTTTTACAACTAAATCTTTTATTTTATCTTTATCTTCTTTGTTTATTACCAAGGAAATTTGTTGAGGAAACCTTAAAATTGTCTCAAAATGAATCATCTCGTTGCTTAGGCTTGTCTTAAACCAAAAACGAGTAAACAAATCCCATTCGTATCGATTTTCTCCGAAATAGATACCTCGATTAGTAAGTTTATATTTAATATCTTGTGGGGGTACAGTCGACAATACATAATATAAAAATAATGCCGAAATTAAAGAAATAATTAAGAAAAATTCTTTAACAAAAAATAAAATTACCGAAACCAAAACCAGAATAGATATTACCGTAATCCAAAAATCTTTGTCTTTCTTTTGATATGCCCGTTCTGGTGCAACCCACTCAAACCTTATTTTTTCATCGTTCCAATCAAGATCGTTTTTGTCATTATTATTTTTAGTTACTTCTTCTACCATATAATTAATAATAAAGCATTTTAATAAAATTTGATATACTTGAGCACGAGTTTAAAGCTTTTAGAGCTAAAACTATATCACCAAAAAGGAAGGGTGCGGCGAATGGTAAGCCACAGGTTTGCTAAACCTGCGTCAGAAATGGCATGTGGGTTCGACTCCCATCCCTTCCGCCAGAGAATAGACTTTAAAAATATCTTATTTTTTCTTTTTGATGAGGGAAAGATAATAAGGTAGATGCCAAAAAAGATGAAATATAGAAACTAGAGCCATAACAGTGCCAGTTTTAACATGAAGACTTAATAATTGTCTATACCACATAATCGATAACTTAAGATCTATAAACACAGCCAAAACTAATCCTAGCATTCCAGATATGAGAAAGGAAATGAGTAAAATTATATTCCAAAAACGACATTGAACTACTGGAGAAATTTTTTTGTTTTTTACCAATATAAAAGAAACAAAATAAGAAATTAAAATGATAGCTGAAATTGGAAAAGTTAGATAATTATTCATAATTTATTTTAGTGGTTTTTACTTTTTTTTGAAGGTATCGCTTATTATTAACCCATCTCTAAGCTCGATATTCCTCTCGGCTAATTTGGCATAATCCAATTCATGAGTAGCCATAATAATTGTTTGACCTTGCTTGTGCAAATTTAAAAAGATTTTTAATATTGTTTCCGATGACTCTGTGTCTAAGTTAGCCGTTGGCTCATCGGCAAAAAGTATTTTTGGATTATGGACAATAGCTCTTGCAATACTCACTCGCTGTTGTTGTCCTCCTGAAAGTTGGCTAGGTAAATGGTCTAATCTATCTTGAAGGTCTACTTTTAATAACGCTTCTTTGGCTTTTTCTTGAGCAATATTTTCTTTAACGCCTTGCATGAGAAGCGGCAACATAATATTTTCTTTGGCTGTAAGCGTTGGTAGTATGGCGTAGTCTTGGAAAATATAGCCTAGATTTTTTAATCTATACGAAATTCTTTCTCCGCTTGTTAACTTAGACGTATTGATGTTGTCAATCGATATTGTTCCCTGATTGGGTCTATCCAACAAGCTAAGTTGGTATAAAAGCGTGCTTTTACCTGATCCAGAAATTCCGGTGATGGCCAGAAATTGACCAGAAGACACCAAAAAACTGAGGTTGTTTAACGCGATAAGTTTATTATCACCAAGGGTAAAAATTTTAGTTAGGTTTTTAATTTTAATCATAGTTTATCTACCTAAAATTGCATCTAATGTATTTTGTTTGGTTACCATCTTGGCTGGGATATAACCAGAGATAAGGGCGGTAATGGTCAAGATAAGGCCACGGAGAATAAGACCGCTGGTGGTAATTGCCAACTTTCCTTCAGTGACCGGAAATTTTAACGGGTGAAGATCAAACCACGGAGCCAGAAACCAAATTACAATAAAGCTGGAAAATAATATTCCGGAAAGTGCATAGAACAATGATTGAATGACGTATGAAATTTCAATAGCGCGCGCTGATATCCCAATTCCTTTCATAATACCTATAAATTTTCTTCTGGTAATGGCATTAACAAAAATAACGATAAAAATAGTGATTGCTCCTACAATCAATGAAATTACTCCCACAATATTACCCAACATTGAAAACGTTTTCTTCATATCTAAAATAGCTTTTGGTAATGTTTCTTCGGCTGTTTCCACAATAATATCGGTGTTGTATGGAAAATTATCTACTATATATTCCTTAGCCTCTCTACTATTGGAGCCCTGATTCAACAATATTGCTATTTCATTTACATTAAGGCTTTGATTATTTATCAAAGCACGCATTGTGCTTTCAAGTATAAATATTCGATTATCTACAGTAGAATTTCCAGTATCGATTATCCCTTTAACAGAAACTTCGGTATTATTATTGCCAATTATTAGCTTTAATCTAGACCCGACCACCACTCCTTCTAGACGTGATTCTGTAGAAGAACCTTTAGAATATTCAGCCAACAAACCTTTGCCGATTACAATCGCCTCAGTATCATAGTCGTTTAAAAATTCTCCAGCAATTACTTGGGTGGATAATCCAGTAACGACATCTTCTTCAATTGGGTTGATTCCTACTAGAGTACCGCTTACCCGTTGACCAATTTCAGTATCTTTAATTTTTATCTTATCTTCATTTACTAAGATTGATGCCACCGTGTAACGTTTTGTTAAAGCCTGGTATGAAGGTAGACTCTTGATAAGTGAATCCAACATGCTTGATTGAGATATTGAAACATTCTGACTGGCTGGCTTGATTAAAATATCTGAGGAATAATAAGTTTTAAACGAGCTCATCATCCCATCAGCCAATCCAATTAGAATACCTCCCATTAGAAC
>JAEHHB010000047.1 GCA_019248165.1 Candidatus Shapirobacteria bacterium S2_F12 | reverse complement strand
CCAGTACCACCAATGGCTATAGATGACCAAGTTTGGGGTAGTATATGGAATAGACGTAGACAATAAAGGAGATATTTATGTTGCCGACACTTGGAATAATCGGATTCAAATATACGATGTCAGCGCTGGTACTTGGTCAGCCATGGGTGGGGTTGAAGGTTCAGAAGTAGGTCAATTTGATTGGCCTGAAGGTATTGAAGTTGACTCTTATGGTAATATTTATGTGGCTGATACGGATAATAATCGAATTCAAAAATATGATATTGGTACATCTACTTGGAGTGCGATTGGAAGCGAAGGAGAAGGCCTCGGTCAATTCAAAAACCCTACCAAAGTTAGAGTTGATTCTTCGGGCAATATCTACGTTCTCGAAAGAGGCAATCATCGGGTTCAAAAATTAACCCCCCTTCCTTCATATTTAGTCAACTACGCCGCCCAAGAAAATGGTTTTATCCAAGGCGACACCACCCAATCAATCTTTCATGGCCATGATTCTACCAGTGTCGTCGCTGTTGGAAACTCAGGTTACGCATTTCTAGAATGGAGTGATGGGTCAATCGATAACCCTCGAGTTGACATTGGAGTAACCGGCGATATTAGTGTTTCTGCTGGTTTCACTAGCACAAAAACAATTACAAACCCAAACACCAATGTTTTACGAAGAGAAATTCAAAACGGATCGATTACTTCCGATGGGGACAATCCGGCCAATGGTGAAAACTATATTTTTAATATTAATTACACCTTTCAAGTCGGAAACGCTTCTGTTGTCATACCAGCCGAAACTACTGCCACCAAAACCGACGGCGGGGCATTTAACCTTACCACTTGGGTGACAATCGACCAAACCGATGAAACCAAAGACAACCTAGCCAACTCACTGGCAGCTATCAAGGTTGGAGTCCCAAATATCAATCTTACTTTTTCTCAACCCATTACTATTACAGTGCCTGTTTCATCGTCATACGAAGGAAAAACTCTTGATATTTATACCCAACAAGAGGGTTCTTCAGATTGGACGAAGGAAACTACTTGTTTGGTTATCAACTCCAACTGCACTTTTCAAACAAACCACGCCACAATTTTTGGAGTTGTTGATAACCCTCAAGTCCAAACCAACAACTCAGTTCCTGTTTTTTACTATATCCCAGACCACAACTGTTACTCTTCACGGCCCCAATCCATCTCTGATCTGTTCCAAGTAGACGCGTCATCGTCAAAAGTTAAAATCTTTTTTACTCCCCAAAACGACACCAGTGATTATTTCATTAGTTTTTCTTCAAAAAATAAAAATGCCGAAGAACACGGAGAAAAAGTAACTCTACTAAGAGAAGGTGTTCAATCACACACTATTTATAACCTTAAGCCCAACACAACCTATTACGTCAAAGTTAGAGGCCAAAACGGTTGTATGCCCGGAGGTTGGAGTACAATTATGAAATTTAAGACTGCTCCCAAAAACTCTAAAAAAATAATCAAATATTACAAATATCTCAAGATGTTTAAGCTTTCAAAATGGGTTATACAATAAAGTTGTTGTCATCTTCTTTTACTATGCTATAATCGACAAGTATGAAATATGCTGTTATTGCCATTTCTGGCACTCAATTTAAAGTTGAAGAAAATCAAAAATTATCAGTCGACAATTTAAACCTTAAAGAAGGGGATAAGAGTGTCGTCGACCAAGTTTTACTTACTGTCAACGAAGACAAAATAAAAGTTGGGACTCCTACTGTAAAAGATAGTAAAGTCGAGTTTGAAGTACTAAAAAATTATAAAGGCAAAAAACTAACAGTATTTAAATACAAATCAAAATCTCGTTATCGAAAAACCACTGGTTTTAGAGCCCATTTAACAGATATAAAAATTACTAAAATTACATTTTAACTAATTAACTAAAGCACAAAGCTCTAATTATCTAAAACATGGCACATACAAAATCACAAGGTAAAACAAATCAAAAAGCAAATCGACCAGGTCAAAGACGAGGCGTTAAAAAATTTGGAGGTCAAAAAGCCCAAGTCGGTCAAATTATTGTTCGACAAGTTGGTTCAAGTTTTCATTCTGGTTCGGGAACAAAATCAGGCAAAGATTTTACTATCTATGCTATCAGGCCAGGAATTGTAAAATTTTTCAAAAAATTAGGCAAAAACATTGTTTCTGTTGTCAAAGCGTAAATTGTAGTTGACTTATTTTGACTTAGTTTATTCTCCTTTTTTCACGAGTCTTTTCATAGTATGCTGTATGCATGATGAAACAAGTAACTCAAATCCCAACAAACCAATTAGAGCCAAATCCACTACAACCAAGAGGTATAATTTCGCCCGAATCTGTCGCTGAATTAGTAGAATCAATTAAAGAGCATGGAATCCTCGAACCATTAATTGTTGCTAAAACCCCTGCCGGATTTCAAATAATTGCTGGTGAACGACGATGGCGTGCTGCTAGAATTTTAAAACTTGAATACGTACCTGCAATCGTCAAAGAAACTAACCCTCAACAAATGCTAGAAATGGCCATTGTTGAAAACGTTCAAAGAAAAGACCTTAACCCAATCGAACGCGCTAAAGCCTTTTTACGACTCAAAGAAGAATTCCAGTTTGATAACCATCAAATAGCTAAAAAAGTCAGCAAAAGCATCCCTTACGTAATTAATTGTCTTAAACTTTTAACGCTACCAGATGCTCTAAAAGATGGTTTACTTTCTGGATTGATAAGTGAGGGCCATGCTAGGGCCCTGTCAAGCATTGGCGATACTAGACTAACCATTGAAGCTTATAAAATAGTACTCCGAGAAAAAGCATCAGTTCGACGAGCTGAGGATATTGCTCGTCGCATGAGAAAAAAAATTGAAGAGGGAACCGTCCCTATCACCAAAGAAAATATTCCCCAATTTTTAAAATCAAAACTAGACGTTATCGGTAGTGATTTTAAAGACTTTTTCGAAGACAAAACAACAAATGTAAAAATAACTCAAACAAATGTTGTTACACAAGTAACTTTTCAATTTAAAGGGACCGTTGAGCGTCGTTTTGCTAACCTTGGTGAACTCTACAAAAAAATCTGTCAAAAAGACCTAACCAATATAAACAACTAAAAAGTTACTTTTGGTATTAGACCAATTTTCTTCATTGGCCAATATCGGAAAAATGCCTTACCAATCAACAACTCTTTATCTACAGGACCAAACTCTCGGCCATCTCTAGAATTAGGCCTATTATCTCCAAAGCACAAATATTTGTTGTCCGGGACAGTAATCTCGACTCCTTCTTGGCAAAAGTCTCCTGGATCAGAATAAACAGTATCGGCCAAGAAAGTTTGGTCTAATTTTTCCCCATTTAAATAAACATCACCCTCCTTAACCATTACTCGATCGCCAGGAATTCCAATAACTCTTTTTATATATTCACAACCATCAACCGCACAAGGTTCACCGGCTGGGGCTTTAAAAATCACTACATCACCTCTCTGCGGAGTACCCAAACGATAACTAATTTTTTCAGTTAATAGATATTCTTTATCAACAAAGTTTGGAAACATTGAACTTCCTTTTACTTCATTTGGTTGAGCCACAAACAAATAAAACAAAACAAAAACTGACAAAGCCAAAACAATAGATTGAATAAACTCCAACAAAAAACCAGCAATACTAAAACCCGCCTGGAAATGGGACTGTCTTACAAATTTATTATTAACATTTTTTTTCATACTTTTCATTGTAGCTGATATAATTACGAAATACCAGGTTGTTTAGCCCCGCCTGTAAAAGCTTCCCGATTAATCGGGATGCGGGCAGGTCAGTTGGTTAAGAAAAATTGGTCGCTTAGCTCAGTTGGTAGAGCACCGCATTCACATTGCGGTTGTCACAGGTTCGAGTCCTGTAGCGACCACCATGAAAGAAACAAAAGTGGTTAAGATTGGAAAACTTAATATCGGCGGAGGAAACCCTATTTTAGTTCAATCAATGTGCAACACCGACACTCGTGATGCCATTGCAACTACGAAACAAATTCTTGATTTAGAAAAAGCTGGATGTGAAATTATCCGAGTAGCAGTTCCTGATATGGTTGCTGCCAAAGCAATTAAAAAAATTAAAAAAAATATTCATATCCCCCTTGTTGCTGATATTCATTTCGATTACACTTTAGCCTTAGAATCTATCAAAAACGGGGTCGACAAAGTTCGAATTAACCCCGGCAATATTGGTAAAATTGAAAATGTTCAAAAAGTTGTTGATGCTTGCAAAGATAAAAATATTCCGGTTCGCATTGGAATTAACACTGGTTCTTTAGAAAAAGAAGCCGAAAACAAATACGGCAAAACCGCCAAAGCGATGGTCGAAAGTGCCCTAAAACACATTCAAATTTTAGAAAAACTTCATTTTTACAACATCGTTATTTCTATGAAAGCTTCAGATATTCAAAGAACTATCGAAGCTTACCGGCTACTTTCCCAAAAAGTTGACTACCCACTTCACCTTGGGATTACCGAGGCTGGTACTATAAACACCGGGACAGTAAAAAGTGCTGTCGGTCTTGGAATCATGCTAAATGAAGGACTTGGAGACACAATTAGAGTCTCTCTTACAGGAGACCCAATAGAAGAAGTATATGTTGGCTGGGAAATCTTAAAATCACTAAAACTTCGAAATAGGGGAGTCAACTTCATTTCTTGTCCTACTTGTGGTCGGACCGAAATCGACTTAATTGGATTAGC
>JAEHHB010000046.1 GCA_019248165.1 Candidatus Shapirobacteria bacterium S2_F12 | reverse complement strand
ACAGCCGACTTAAGCTATGTCAAATCAAGATTAGATGCTGGAGCTGATATCAATTGTGGAGTTGAAGGAGACCTGAACATGGATGGGGTAGTCAACTCAATCGATTTAGGTTTGGTTAAACAGTCTCTAAGAGAAAGAGATGATGAATAATTAGTAATTAATAAAAAAAATGGAACAAAATAAAATAATAAAAATACTAATACCGGTAATAGCCATTGTGGTGGTTTTTGAAAGTATTGTGTTAGTTACTAATTTGAACAAAAATTCAACTAATCTTCCCCAAACAGACACAAATCCAAATCAAGGGGTAGAAGTTTCAAAAGAGCCAGAAAAACCAGTAGCAGATTTTATTTGGCAATCAGACAATACAGAAATGGAAGTTGGTAAGAGTTATACCGTAAGCTTAAACTTTTTAAGTAGTCAAGACTTAGTCTTAGATTCTATTGAGACCTATATCTATTTTGACCCTAAATTGGTTACGGTTTCAAAGTTGGCAACAAATAAGGCTGTTGGTGAAGAACTGAAACCAACAGGAATTGATAGCAAAATTGGTTTGATTACGGCGATTTTATGGAATGATAATAAAGGAGTGGGGTATGAAGCTAAAAAGGGCGAATCAGCCAAGGTTTTATCGTTTACAGTGACTCCTAAGGTAGAGGGAAACTTGGAATTTAGTTTATCTACTAGCACTGCAAACAATAAATTTGCTAGTATTATTGTAGAAACGAATACAGCAAAAACCTTAGCTTATTCGAGTAATAAATTAGAAATTAATGTTATTAAATAGTTATGAAAAAAACTGCTTTATTATTTAATGTTTTTTTGATTGCGGGACTTGTTTTTGGAGTAAGTGCTAAAGCAGTGTTTGCCGGACCTCATTTATCTTTAAGCCCTTCGTCGGGTAATTATAATGTTGGTCAAGAATTTGATGTAATAGTTAATTTAGATCCAGGTGGCGAAGAGATTAGTGGAGCTGATGGAAAAGGCTCATATGATTCAACTCGATTGGAATTAGTTAGTGTCACTGAGTCTTCGTCTTTAGCTTTTCCTGATGATCCAAACTCATTGGAGGGTGTTAGGGGCTGTGATATAAATGAAGGGGAAATTGGTCGTTTTAGCTTTACTTGTATGTCGAGCAATCACCTGGATCCTGGTAGTAGTGGTGGTCAATTGGTGGTTTTTAAATTTAAGGCAAAAGCAATTGGAACTGCTACGGTGAAGTTCGATTGTACTCAGGGGTTAACGACTGATTCTGGCATCACCAGAAACGACCCTGTCGGTGATGTAATTGTGTGTGGCGAAAATGTCAACGGTGCTTATGTGATTGAAGCTGGAAGTGATACTTCTCCAACTAACACTCCAGATTCTGATAGCTCTGATGGCACGACAGAAACAGAAGAAGGTGATGGTGAGTTACTTCAAACAGGTGGGGTTGGGGCAACTGTTGGTTTAATTTTATTTGGATTTGTCAGCGTTGCGTCAGCAGTATTTTTGAAATTTTTATGAAAAAAATTAATTTAAAAACTGTTGTAATTGTTGTCGTAATGTTGGTGGTGATTGTTTTTGGGGTAGTAGCTGTAACTCAGGCAAAGATATTTATTAGTGGAGCGACTAGTGACGTTGAACCTACAAACGTAGTTGCTGTACCTAGCGAAGATGGTAAGACTGCAGTAATCACTTGGACCTCAGAAAAGGAATCGGTGGCTAAAGTTGAATATGGTACGACTGCGGCTAGTTTAGTGTTGATGACAGCCGATGGTGCTTTGACAAAAAATCACAGCTTGACCTTAAACCAGTTGAGACCAATGACAAATTATTATTACAGAATTAGAATTGAAGATGAAATTTTTGACAATGGGGGAATGCCATATATGTTTAAGACCAAAGGAGAGTCTGATCCTATGGTTTTAAAACCTACAATTGTAATCTCTCCACCAACCACCGCGACAACCACTTCGGTTACTCCAACCAATAAGCCTGTTACAACAACTACTCCGGCTAGCCCAAACACTGCTACTGTGTGTGATAAGAAAACTGACTACAATAAAGACGGGACGGTAAACTCAATGGACATGGCTACTTGTACAAAGAATGGTGGAGCTATGCCTACTTCGACAGCCAAAGTTAAAGTGGATTGTAGTAAAAACACAAAAGACTACAACAGCGATGGAGTAGTAAATAGTATTGATCGAATTAAGTGTTTACAAAGTCAGTAATAATAGAGTAAAATAGGCAATTGTTAAAATTCTCTAAGGAGGTGTTTTTAGTTAATGTCAATTATAGTACAAAAAAAGAAAGGTGAATCTAAAGATGATATTATTGGTAAATTTCGACGTTTGTGTTTAGAAGAAGATATTGCAGATGAAGTTAAAAAGAGAACTGCTTATATCAAACCATCTGAAATTAGATATGCCAAAAAGAAAATAGTAGTATGGCGAGACAAATGTCGCAGACGGGCAAAAAATTCGAGGAGACACGATGTTAAAAGATAAGCTTAAAAAAAACAGTATTGAAGCTTTAAAGAATCGCGATTCAAAAAGAGTCGAGGTGTTGAGATTTTTGGTGTCTTTGATTGATAAAAAAGAGCTACAACTTCCTGTTGGACAAATGACTGAGAGTGACGAAATAGGCGTGTTGCGAAAAGAATTAAAAAATAAAGAAGAGGCAAAAGAGTTGTTTGCCAAAGGTGGACGGAATGATTTGGTTGATCAGATGGATTATGAGATTGCTGTGGTTAGGGAATATTTGCCTGAGGAAATGAGTGAAGAAAAAATAAGAGAAGTGATAAAAATAGTAATTAATGAAAAGGGTGACAATTTTGGGTTGGTAATGAAAGAATCAATGGTTAGGTTGGGAGGGATGGTTGATGGGGGTATCGTTTCTGGAATGGTTAAAGAAATTTTAAATAATTGAGTACAAATTGTAGACATGGAAAATATCGTCTTAATTAAGCATCCTAAAAATTGGGGTGTAGACGAAACCCTAGTTCAGAAATTGGCCATTAAGGCTCTACGCGATAAAGGATTTAATGAAAATATTGAGTTGAGTATTTTGTTTGTAGGAAGAAACATGGCTAAGAAGTTAAACATTGAATATCGTGACAAAAATTATATTCCGCAAGTGTTGGGTTTTCCAATGTCAAAAGAAGCGGATGAAGATGGAAAAATTAGATTAGGAGATATTGTCATTTGTACTCAAAAACTGAAGTATGAGGTGAAGTACCAAAATTCTAATTTGGAAAAGATTTTATATCAATGGTTGTTGCACGGGGTGGAGAATTTAGAGAAACAACCCTAGTATTTTTGATTGATTTTTGGTCTAATTAAGATAGAGTAAATGAAAGCTAAAAACTTAAGACCAGTGATGTTCCTAATGCTGTTTCTTGTGGTAATGTTGCCGATAGTAATTTTTTTGGCCCAACAGAAACAGGAAAGTCGCAGTATGGCAGCCGGACTAAATAGCTCTTGTGTTGCTCCGAGTGGGTGTGGTTGGGATAATTGTCGGGGAGATTGTACTGGGTCGTCGGATATTGTTTGTTATGGTTCTAGTTCTCGAGTCTGCAAAGTAAAAAGTGGGGGTACTTGTGTTAGATCTACTGATTGTTATAGTAATCATTATTGTAGTCGGACAAATAATCATTGTCGTAAAAAAGATAAAAAATGGATCGGGGATTTTTCTGTTGAGGGAGTAAGCGTCAGCGATATGTTAGGTCTACCTTCAAATCCCACACCAACAAAAAATCAGGCTCCAACCAAAATTCCTACCAAAACACCAACCAAAATTCCTACCAAAACACCAACTCCTACCAGAAAACCAACATTATCTCCAACAAATAAGCCAACTGCGACTCCGACTAATAAACCTACGGCTACTCCAACAAATAAGCCAACTGCGACTCCAACTAATAAACCTACGGCTACTCCAACAGCCAAACCAACAGCCAAACCAACAGCTGCCGATACTAAAGTTGTTAAGACTGGTAAATACATAGATTTGCAGTTGTATTCAGAAGAGTTGTCTTTTATATCAGACGCCAACTTAAATATATGGTTAAGTAGGCTAGATTTGGCGTATGAGGATTTGGCTGAGTTAACTGGTTGGAACCCATTTAACGGTAAGATTGTTATTGATTCTATCGAATGTGGTGATTATTGTTATGCGTGGGCTTGGGCAAATATTAACGATAATTATATCGGTTGGGCAAAAAAGTGGTGGCAAGCTGAAGAGTTTAAAAGGATAGATAAAAACGATGATTGGAGTTTTGGAATATTACATGAAATTTCTCATAAATTTGATAATTATTCTAGCTGGGGTTTTATGGACAACGAAATGATGGCCAATTTTAAGATGGCTTATTTTTTGGAGAAAAGAAATGCTAAAGTTCAACCAAATAATGATGAGAAGTATTACTTTGGAAATGAAATTGTGAAAGTATATAAAGAGAACAAGGATAATGGTTATGATGCTATTTTAGAAAAATACCGATTGGGCAAGCGCGATGAATTACAGAATACAATTGGAAATTTCTTAAATTATAAGTTTTTGGTAATGAAAGAGGAAATAGGGGGTTGGGGTACTTATAAACAGGTTTTTAGAAATTTACAAAGCAAAACAATTGATTCTGAAAATAAAAAAATTAATGCTTTTCTGGATGAGATGAGTTTTGTTTCCAAAAAAGATGTCAGAAAGATGTTTAATCTTGAAGAACAAGCCATTTTGGAAATTAGGTTTGGTAATATATTTTCGCAAAACGTTACCTCGACCCCAACCTACACACCAACACCGACATTGTATCCTGCAATTATCACCGGAATAGTCGTCTCCCCCAACCCCTTAAATTTGGAAGTCGGTACTTCTTGGGCATTAAATGTCACTACTGTTCCAAAGGGATTATCAGCAGTCTA
>JAEHHB010000045.1 GCA_019248165.1 Candidatus Shapirobacteria bacterium S2_F12 | reverse complement strand
GTCAAGAAGTTACCCAAAGGAAGGTTATTTAACTTCATTTTTATCATGTCTCGGCTTTGTCTATTAACCAATGTCTCAAAATCTGGACTTTCAAGGTGGTATCTTGTTCCATCGCCAATTCTTACCTTAAACTCTTCAACCAATTTAACCATTTGTTGACTATTTATTCCGCCAACATCCAACCTTACCAATACTGGATTGCCAGTGTCCACATCTATTTTCACCTCTTACTTAGTAAGTCACTTAATTTATTCCAACATAAGACCAAAACAAAGATGGTGTTGAAAGTAGCAGACCTGCCCCCTCTGCTACTCTCAACACCATCCTCAAAGCTAATCAAACATATTATTGCCTATAAATCGGCCTTCACCAATTTGACTTTTTTTGTCTTTAGCCTTATTTTAGATATTGAAGAAACAACAATATACGTGTTCCACCTGCTTTGAGAATATCGATAAAGTTGTTTCTTTTTTTGTGTTTAAATAGGTCTAAATTTGTAGCGTAGCGCCCAAATTTTGCCTATTTACACCATCCCGATTTATCGGGATAAATTCTTTAATTCCGCTTTTGGCGGATTTTTTTTGGCCCCTATCGATTATATTGTTGTTTCTCTAACACCTAAATTTTCAAAGTTCTTTTGTTTTTTCTTTCTGACAAACTGACAGTCTGAAAAAATGACTAACTAAATTACATCAATATCAACTTCCCCCCAAGTTTCCCCATCTCTACTTTCTCCCCTCTCTTCTTTTTCGCTATTACTCACCAACGAAATATTAATCGCCTTTAATTTATCCAAATATTTCTTCTCACCAGTTAATTCAAACAACCGCCTAATAAATAACCCGCAAATCGGGTTTTCAAAATATTTATCATCATTATTTTCGAACTGATTATAAAGTTCAATAGAATAATTCAACACACTTTCGCTTTTATCAATATTCTTATACACGTCCAAGGCTGAAATTCCAAACAAACAAACATTTTGTGAATCGATTGATTTCTTATTTTTTATCAAATTATCGATTTCCAAAAAATAATTATTAATTAAAACAACATTGTCATTATCGCTAGACCAAAGATGTTTATACGCCAAATCTGTAATACTCCCAAAAAAAGCATCAAAATATCTTTCTTGTAAAGAATAATAAGCCCAAGTAATTGGAGGATAAGCCACCCCCCCAGCCCTTTTAAATCGCTCTGGCCAATATTTTTTTATTTTGTCATCACTTAAAAATTTTTTCTTCAAACACAACTCTTTCAGTTTATCTTTTTGTTCTTTGTCAACATATTTACTCTGGGCCATTTCATAAGTCACCTTGCACAACCACAATGAATCACTCAAATCCTTATCTTTGTATTTGTTATAAAACAAATCAATATCTTTTTTTACAATATTTAAATCTTTTTCTTCATGATGTTGTTCATAAAAATTCAATCTTGCCCAGGTAGCAATCAATCCGTCTTTGTTCCCTACTTCTTTGTCGTCCCAGACAATTTCACAATCTTCCTGTCCACACACTTTGCCCAATATATACCAACCTTCTTCATTTCTTTGTTTATCAATCCAATCAAGGGTTTTTCGAGCAACATCTGTATATTCAGTTCGATTTATTTTTACTTCTTCATTCTGCTCGGTCGTTTGTTTTTTATTTCTATTTTCCAACCAAGGAAATTTTCCAGTTCTATATCCATACAAGATTGTCAATGCCGCCGCCAAAACGCTTATAACTGTTACTAATATCGGCAAAGTCGTTTCTTTTTTAAAAACCAACATAATTAATCATAAACTAAAATATTCCAAAAACAAAAATATTATTCTGCCCACTGATTTACAATCTGACAAGCTGATGGGCTGATTATTCCTCGTCATTGCGACATCAACACACGTCATTGCGATCCACCAGCTGGCAGAGAAGCAATCTCATCGGGATTGCCACGTCGTTTCACTCCTCGCAATGACATTGTTTATTGTATTTAGTTTCATTAGACATTAGAAATTTAGTGTTTGTAGTTACTAATTACTAAAAGCTACTAACTATTTACTATTTCAGCACTGTCAACGGATTCAGCTTTCCACCAGGCCCAATAACTTCAAAATGCAAATGAGTTCCAGTCGATCTTCCAGTCGATCCCATTACACCCAACTTTTGACCTTGGGTTACCCTCTCCCCTGGCTTAACAGAAATTGAATTATTTATCATATGAGCATACAAAGTCCTGTATCCGTTCCCATGGTCAACTATTACATAATTTCCATAACCACCAGCGTTCCAACCAGCTGTTGTCACCGTCCCCCCTTGTGACGCCACAATATTTGGATTCGATTTGTTGGCAATATCTACTGCTTGATGATACCAAGCATATTTTTGAGAAATATAACCTGCTGTTGGCCACATAAAGTTTCCTTCGCCAACCACACCAGGAATTGGGGCAACTGTCCTGGCGGTATATCTAGTAGTGTCGACAATTATTTCTTTTGGTTTAATTCCATCAGGAATTATCAATTCTTGACCAGCACTGAGAGCAAAAGTTTCATCATTAGAAAAAGCATTAAACGGGTAATCGATAATATTTTGAGCATCTACCTGGTGACTTTTGGCGATACTATAAATTGTTTCCCCTCTCTTAACCGTGTGTCTTACCCCAGTAACCGGCAATATTTTTAAAATTTGATTTACCTTGATAGCATCAACTGATTTCAAGCTATTCTCCCACATAATTGTATCTATGTTTACTCCAAACTTTAGAGCAATACTCGAAACCGTATCCCCTTCTTGTACTCGATATTCAGTTGTTTCGCCTTTTGATAAATTTGAAACCAAAGTACTTGCTCCACTCTGGTTTGCCGCCACCAACAAATAATTACTTCCACTGTTTTCACTCCCTTCACTGTTTACCACCAAATTTTCCAATGTCCCAGAAAATAAAATTACCACAAAAAACAAAAAAGCCATACTCGCGTTGACAAAACTCTGAGAAAATCGACCACGTTGACGATACATCATTTTAGAAATCAATAGTTTAATCCACCCAGCCCAACCTAATGTCCATTTAAACAATCTAGTTACTGCCAACCCCTCCAATTTCAAAAACTCTGAAATTAGCTTCATTTCTGCCGCAATTAGCTCTTTTAGTTCAAACATTGTGTTTCTATTATACTAAACCATAACTTCTAATGCTGTTACTACTCACTAAAAGATAAACACTATTAGCTAATTTATTTCTTTCCTATCTTTGCCAAGAAATCAGCATTATTCTTTGTTTTACTCATTTGAGAAATTATCATTTCAGTCGCGTTATTGTTTTCCCCAAGAGCGTCAAACATCCTTCTAATCGATATTACTTTTGCCAAAGTCGCACTATCCAAAATCAATTCTTCTTTTCTAGTTCCCGATCTTAAAATATCAAATGCTGGATAAATTCTCCTCTCAGCCAAATTTCTTTCAAGTCTCAACTCCATGTTCCCTGTCCCCTTAAATTCCTCAAAGATAAGTTCATCCATTTTTGACCCAGTTTCGACCAATGCAGTACCGATAATAGTTAACGATCCTCCGTTTTCAATTTTTCTTGCTGCTCCAAAAAATTTCTTAGACGGATACAAAGCTGCCGGATCAAAACCACCCGACAGTGTTCTTCCTGAAGTTGGGATTGCCAAATTGTAAGCCCGTGCCAACCTTGTAATCGAATCAAACACCACCACCACATCTTTTCCTAGTTCTACCAATCTCTTGGCTCTTTCCATACCAATTTCCGCCGCTCTAGTCTGGTCTTCTGGTTTTTGGTCAAAACTCGACGCGATCACTTCCCCTTTAATAAATCTTTGCATATCAGTTACCTCTTCCGGTCTTTCTCCCACTAATATTGCCATCAAATGAGCGTCTGGATAATTTATCGATACCCCGGCCGCAATTTCTTTTAACAAAGTAGTTTTCCCCGCTTTCGGTGGTGACACGACCATTCCTCTTTGTCCAAAACCAACCGGACAAAACAAATCCAAAATTCTGGTTGAAAGGATTTGTGCCTCAGTTTCCAATTTCATTAATTTTTCCGGATAAATTGGTACCAAGTCTTTAAAATCTGGCCTTCTCATAGCTGAGCCTAAATCTCCATCGTTTACCTTATCAATTCTAGTTATTGCCCAATATTTTTCATTTTCTTTTGGCATCTTAGCTGCCCCGGCAATCAAATCACCTGCCCTTAATCCATATCGCCTAATTTGCATCGACGGAATATAAGCATCTTTTCCGTTTGGCAAAAATTTCGGTCTCACAAAACCACTCCCATCCTGCATAATTTCCAATATTCCCGAGATAGCCTCAACCACCGCGTTGTTCACCGGTTGTGTGTAACGAGCTTGTGGTCGAATTGGTTGCTGTGGTTGCACTGATCTTTGAGGTTGAAATTGTGGTGTCGGCACAATTCTTGGAGGTTCAACTGGATTAGAAACAGGCTTAACAAAACTAACCGCATTTTTATCTTTTATTTCAGACTTCTCCATTTCGCCTACCCGTCCAACCTGCGAAGCTATTGGTGGGTCAAGGGAGGGTGGCTCCGCAACAGCGGAGACGAGTGGGTTTTGAATTTCTTCGGCCTGTTCGTCAACCCGCTTCAAAACCTCCGACTTAACTTCATCGGCTTCAATTTCTAAAATTTTATCTTTTTCAATCTCAATTTTAGGAATTTTTACATCATTACTAACAAGTTCTTTCTGAACCGCAACCGGCTCAATACTAGTTTTCTTTTTTGGCATTTTTCTAAATGAAAAAATAATTAATCAATATCAATAGGTAATTTAAATAAAAATATCGGCAAACAGTTTAAAAAACGGCTAAACGCTTTGGAAATCAAGATAATTGTACTAATTATCCCTTACCCTGTCAAGAAGTTACCCAAAGGAAGGTTATTTAACTTCATTTTTATCATGTCTCGGCTTTGTCTATTAACCAATGTCTCAAAATCTGGACTTTCAAGGTGGTA
>JAEHHB010000044.1 GCA_019248165.1 Candidatus Shapirobacteria bacterium S2_F12 | reverse complement strand
TTTAATTGTTCCCGGAAAAAGTAAATTCGACGGCAAGTCCTTGATATGCGTATTCTTGACATCATATTGTGGTGTTGGTTGTCCTTTCTGTACCATATTCTCTCAACTGGTTACTAAAATCATTTATTTGAGATAAGCCACGTTCAGTAAAAGATATTTGGATACTTTCATTTTGTCCCTTTAGACGGCCTTCAACATTAAAGTTCGTTTCACCATGTCTAATCAAATGAATGATTTTTTCGCGGCTAGTCTGATTATTAACAAACCAGTTAAACTTTTTCTGTTTCATTACTCTCTTTGTCAAACGTCTATCTTGATTTATTTCTTGTTCTTGCCCAACACTCCGAATAACTTCGACATGTTTTCTTGCTCGGTCAATGTCTGCTTTATCCAAATCGTAATGCCCCAGTTCTGCTAACTCTAAAAAATCATTAAATCTAATATCGCTTTGCTCTTCTGCAAATTCCTGGTCAAGCATTGAATGTCTTCCTCGCGCATATGAACGACTTAATTGCTCGACATCCAGATTAAGTGCATTTTTAATTTCAACAGGTAAACTTACAATGACTTGTGTATCTATGCGGCCATCCTTGATGTAGTCTTGCAAAACTCTTAGGGTATAGTAGAGCCGTGTTTTTTCATTTTGAAAGAGTAATGTTCCTACATAATCTCGTATACCTACTGCTTTCGCTAGCTTTACGGTTCTTGGAGAAATTTCTGAAACTATTTGGTCCCTGTATGTTGCTCCTTTTTCTACAAAGGAAAGTGTTAACGGATCTTGCATAGTTACTCTTAGTACCTTGTCATATCCGTCCTCAGAAATATTTAGTAGATTGTCTTGAACACGGTTTTGCCAAGTACACACATTTCCGTTGTATTCAACAATCCAATCTATGCCACGAGTTCCATCTCTATTGAAAACAGTTGATGGATAATTACTTTGTGATTGTTCTAAATCTTCGTCAAAAACTTCAATTGTGTTTTTGATAGATTGCTCATCATTAAGATTGGGTTTTAATGATGGCTCAAAAACTCTTGTTTTTCCAACAATTACTCCATATCCAGAAGTCAAAGTTATTTTTGATTTCCATGGCATTATTTTAATAATATTGAAATCATCTGATTGATTCTTGACGACTTCCTGGGTTGAATACCCATGAAAATATTTATTTAAATAATTAACCAGTGTATTGTCACCCTCAAAAGTTTTTAATTGCAATGTAAAATTTTCGTTGTCGCGATACTTTTCTTCAAAAAGACGTAGTAGATTAACCAATGGTCTCTCCTTTAATCGTATGCTATGCCCTTCACTTACACTTAGTCTTATTGAAACACGAGCGAGCGTTTTTCGCTTACTTATCGCTTGTTCAATTTCTGCTAAATATTTTTCTGCGTTTAATTTGTTAAAAGCCCAACTACCACTTGTTACAAGGATTATTCTATCTGCACGAATTTCCTGGACACATTTTAATAAGGCTTCTCTTTCTAAAAATGGCTCACCTCCGCCTGATATTTGTAAATACCCAACATTTGCTTCATTTGCGAAGCTAATAAATTTATCAACGGTTTCTGCGTTGAATTTATTTTCAGTATCGTTATCTATTGATTTGGGGTTAGGTGACTTGAAAAAACAGAAAGGACAACCAACACCACAATATGATGTCAAGAATACGCATATCAAGGACTTGCCGTCGAATTTACTTTTTCCGGGAACAATTAAATCAGTTTGTTGCAAAATGGTTTCACGATATTTTTGTGGATTATCAAAAATGTTTATTTTTTTAACCATGTTGCCTCACTTTTATAATTATTGTTTTTGAATTCCAGTTCAATATATCTTTTCATATATTCTAAAACCTGTTCATCGCTAAGGCCAAACTGTGATTTCCAATAAACAACCGCTTCCTCGTATTTATTATACTTCCAGCGAAGATTTTTTGAAGCCCTATCAGAATGCGACGAAAGTTTATGAACTTGTTCTTTTTGCATTAAAGCCAAACCTACTAGAGAATCCGCAAATCGTTGTTTCTCTACGCTATCTATTGGGAATACATCTGCCATTCTCGAAACTGTTAGTGTATTGTCTTTCCCAAAATTACACATTGCTAATGATAAATTACCCAGACCCATATCTACACCTATTTTTCTCTTGTTTCGTTCCATTAAAACAACTGTACCTACAGTAACAAATTCATCTGTTTTTTGTTTGCGAACTGCAATATTAAAATCTCGTCCATATATGCCTTGATCATCAAGTCCATACCTATGTTGATAATGGGTATCAATCGCATTTTCCTGACGACGGATATTACCAGCAACAGAACTTGTCGCTACTAATAAATCTCTATCATCTGCATTTATTTTTATCAATAAGTCTCGGGGTTTAATTCCTATTCCATTTACTAAATAGTCAAAAGTATCAAAGACAACCTTTTCTACATCGGGATTTGTCAATGTGCCCATTGTTCGAAAACAAGAACCAAATTTACTTGGGCTTACTGTTTTCAATTCTTTCATCCCTCTTGTTCGGAAACAATCTTGTATTAAGTAAAGACCCTCTGAAGGTATATTCTCATTTAGAACATAACGTTTTAAAGCCGAAATTTTCGAACCTACCAAATCAACAGAAGGGTCAATTTGAGATGAGACAGTGACAGGTTCTTCTTTTTTGTAACCTCTTTGGGAAAAATGCTGGTCAAAACCATCTTCAACACTATTTAAATACTCACAATATATACTCATACCACCAAAAAATTAGTATGTCGAAGTATATCAATCTTATAATAATATTCAATACCTTTGGTAATTCTTGTTTATTACACGGTAAATGTTTCCAAAAGGTATTACTTCTTTGTCTATCATAAGTAAATATGATTTTTCATCGATTCCTATCAATTCTCGGCCAATACTTAAATCCATCAAGTTGTTGAATTCATCAAAATTATCCCTTTTATAAAGCTTGTTTTCTCCGTCAAAATGTGGAACGATAATTTTGTCCCACAATCCGATACCCTTAATAAAATTTGGAAAACATAATACTGTTTCACACAAATTCATAGCCCCAGCAGAACCACCAACGATTAATCCCGTACTAGTTCGCAATAGATAACCCATTTTAACCTCGTTAAAAAATTCATTTTGCACATCAACCTTACCGCCTGATAAAAATATCAAATCCGCATTTGAAAATATTTCTTTTGCACGGTCTTTATTTCTGTTATCAAATACCACCTTTGTTTTGAAATATAACTCAGACAATTTCAATGATTGAAACAATAGATCAGCATAAAAATCAGTTATTTCAAAACTTGTTGGATCATTTGCGACCATGACGACACAATCAAACTTAGGTGTATATTTACGCAAATTAGTTAAAAAAAGATTATTGTCTGACATTGGAACCGCATGTTTATTACCATTTTTATCTTTAGCTATATTGTTGAAACTGCTTGCAAAAATGATTTTCATGATCAAATTATAACATTCTCAAAGCTAAATCTCAGATTCTGTGGTCAAATTATTTGGTTGTAACTGGCCCCGAAAATAATTCTTAACCCACTTTTCTATCCGAGTACTAGCCTGACTAGGGAGCAAACACAAATATACTCTAATGATACGCCAAAAACACTTTGATGCTATGGTTAAATAGAGAGGTTTTCCAAAACTAGTTATTGCTATCTAATTTCTTTGAAACTATTATATGAATATGTGTTCATACAAATGTTGTTCTTCTGAAGATTCAAAATCTAAAAAAATAGGAGAGTTGTCAGTTTTACTTAAAATAGTTTCTGACAATAATCGTCTTCAAATTTTATGTATTCTTCAAACTGGCGAACATTGTGTTTGTGAATTAATGACTGAAACTAAATTATCTCAAAGCTTAATTTCTCATCACCTTAAGGACTTAAAGGATGCCAATCTAGTTTCTTGTAAAAAAGTTGGTAAATGGGTCCATTACTCATTAACAGACGAGGGTAAACGAATTACTAATTTACTTTTTCAAATCTGATTATGACCAAAATTATTATTGAGTGGAAACATTTTGATAAAAATGGAGCTACCTGTGACCGTTGTTCTCAAACTGGTAATAATCTTCAAACAGTAATCAAAGATCTTCAAAAAGAATTTGATATTGAATTTATTGAAACTAAATTGACTGAAGATAGAATGTCTGAATCAAACCAAATAATTATCAATGGCAAGCTATTAGAAGGTTTAATTCCCAATACTAAAGTTGGAGAAAATTTTTGTAGTTCCTGTGCTGATTTAACTGATAATTCTTCAGATTGTCATTGCCGAACCATTAACCAGGGTGGAACCATTTTTGAAGATATTCCAGCTGATTTAATTAAAACTGCCGTTCTAAATATTATAAATTCTAAATCCCCACCAAATATGAAAATCCAAGTCTTAGGCTCAGGTTGTCCCACCTGCAAAAACCTTTATGAATTAACCCAAACTGCGGTCAAAGAATTAGGGGTTGACGCTGAAGTTGAATATTCCACCGATATTTCCAAAATTATTGAGCTTGGAGTTATGGAATCGCCAGTTATGACTATCAATGGCAAAATTGCTCTGCTAGGTTCTGGTAGTTTAGAAAAAGTAAAAGAAATAATTACTAAGGGCAAAGATACTGCTCCTGTTGAGAAAAAATCTGGCTGTAGTTGCGGAGGTAAATGTTAATATGGACATTTTTTACCCTGTTCAATTACTAGCCAATACTGTTACCGGTAATTGGTTGTCTTTAGCCAAAGATTCTTATTTTAGTTCGGCTCTAAATTTCTTTATCTACGACACTATTAAGATTGGCATTCTTTTAGTCTTCATCAATTATTTGATGGCCATCACTCGCTATTATTTCCCCACTAATAAAGTTAGGGATTTATTAACTAAAAGACGCTGGTATGGATTAGATTATTTATTTGCCGCCCTCTTGGGAGTTGTCACTCCATTTTGTTCTTGTTCTTCAATACCCTTATTTATTGGATTTTTAAGTGCCGGAATTC
>JAEHHB010000043.1 GCA_019248165.1 Candidatus Shapirobacteria bacterium S2_F12 | reverse complement strand
TGGACTTCTAGTTGTTACAAATGAACCAGTTTTTGGATCTGTGTATACTTGACCTTTATATTTAGGCTCTCCAGACATTCTTGCTTTCATAAGATTTAAATTATATTCTTTTTCTCTCCATCTTATGTCTTCAGCTCTGTCTAGCCTATCATTAGCTAGTTTTTCTTTATTTAATCTTGCGTTATATAATGCATTTGCATCTACATTTGTTGCATTGGAAGCATTTGAAGCCCATTGTTGACCACTTAATCCTGTTCCAGTTTTTAAATATTCATCAAGCTGATTTTGAGCATCTATTTTATCTTGACCTTCAAGATTAGCTATTCCAGCTCTAGCAGCATTTACTTCACCAGAAATTTTATTTGCAATAAATGCATCTCTATTTTCTAATAAATTTAATGCATCAGCAGTATTTGATTCTTTTTGTCTCAAGAAATTCTTTTCAGCTTCTGTTTTTGCAATATTCTCATCATATCTTTTGTCTGTTAGCTCATCTCTTCCTCTAGAATACGCTAATGCTTCAGCTCTTAATGCATCTTCTCTATCTAATCTATCCTTGAGCTCATCTTCTTTCGCATATCTTTCTAATCTATCAATTGGAGCATTAAGAGACTTTTGAAATAATTCATTTGCATTTGTTAAAGCATTTAAAGCGCCAGCTGTATTTGGATTTATATTTCCAAAGTTTGGTCTTAAGTCTGCCATATTATCCAACCTTGCTAGCGCCAGAATATCCAGCATTCAATGCAGCTTTATCTTTTTTAAATGTATCATACTGTTCTCTCTTCATAGCCATAATCTCATTTGCTCTTGCGTTCTCTGCTTCCCAAGCTTTCTCTGCTTGTTTAAGACCTTTTTTTTGATTCATTATCCCATATACATCTGCACCTATTCCAGCTATTGTTCCTAATCCTTTTATTCCACCAATTCCAGATAATGCACTATTCGGATCAGAAACTAATGATGATAAACCACCTTCTTCGAGACCTTCTGTGACACCACTTGATTTAATTGCATTAAATTCTGGCGCTGTTAGATTTGTAACTGAACCATCTGTTCCAGTATATGTTCCAGCTTTTGTTAGCCAGCTAGGTCTTGAATCAAATAGATTTCCGAATATATCTCCTAATCCATCACTTTTGCTTGCTGATGGCTTTGAATAGATACTCGAATCAATATATTCACTTGTATCTACAGGCTTTCTACTATAATCAAACTTCATGTAATTCTCCTTAAAATATTAACTTTATTTTATTTTACTAAACTCTACTATAATATTGCTTATATCTTTATGAACCTATAGCAGCATCAATCAAGCTATCATAATCATATAATGAATTATAATTGCACATATAATCTGTACTTGACATATAATATAATAGCTCGGGCTCCCTATCAGCTATACCAACCCACATACCTTTTTGTATATCTGCATATAATTCTTTTCCTTCTTCTTCAAGTTCTTTCATTTTTTGATTAAGTTGATCATAGCTTTCTTGAATCTTAGCCATAGTACCTTTAGCATTTATGTCTGAAGCCATACTCGCTGCTCCAACCAAACCATTTGCCAATTGTAACGTTGATATTTGACCAACACCAGCAGCTAATCCATTTAAGTACATAGTATATCCACCTAGTGCCAAACCAGCTATTCCTAAAATTGTTCCAGCAGCTCCTGTATCTACTCCCATCATTCCAAGAACACTAACTGCAGCACCAGCATATACTACAGCTGTTGCTACCAATGCAAGTGTTGATGCAGCAGCAACAGTTCCACCTGCAGCTAATGTTGCATTAAATAATGCTGCTCCAGCCTCTGGTCCAGCATAATAGGCAACAACTACTATCACAATAAGCAATATAAATTTAAAAAATCCAGTTTGATACCATTTTGTTTTTACTTTTGTAACAGACAATACAACCAAGCATAATGATTTTCCCATCATATACAGTGATTCTTCCAGAACAAATCCATCCATTGCTGTCTGAAGCAAGGGAACAACGCAGTTATCTTCGCTATCGTCAAGCAGTTTTCCACTTTTTTCTTTCCCGTTTATTCTCCAAATACTTCTAGCGCTAGCTAGTCGTATCTCGCTATAATACAATTCATTTATTTGTTTTCTTAATACCTTTACTTTTGTTTTTTCAGTTACATAAACCTCACCGTATGCTTCTGGATCTAATACTTGATTTTCTTCTGTAACTATTTGATGAGCGTATGTTCCAATTGGTCCTATTGATCCTGATTTTATTTCAGTACTCATGTTTATCTGCGTAGTCAGATCCATGCCTTGAAATCTTATTCTGGCGGCATGAACAGTTCTTGTGCCACCTTTCCATCCTGGAATAGTTATAGTTCCTAGATTATCTAAAAGATTATACAAATATTTTATTGATGTCTTATCTGTTGCACTCATTGAAACAGTGAACATTATAGATGCATGTCTTAATTTTTTATTTTTAAGACTAGACTCAAAATCACTTCCAGTCATTCCTATTTTATTTAATATAGCTTTCCTCTGTCTAGTATCTTTTGTAAAATTATAGTTATCTTTAAGAGGTATAATTGGATACGCTTCAATATCTGCATATCCGCTAATATTATCTTCATTAACTGTTGCAATTATTATTTTAAAAGCGCCAGTACTAGTTGTATATGTAGCTATAAGCTTCTCCAGACCTGTTCCAAAATAATTGTTTATAGCTATTTCTATATCGTTTTTTATATCAGACATAGCTCCATTTATCGCTTCTACATAGTATTGAGACTTGTATCCTCTTGGAGTTGTTAAATTTTGCTTTACCACTTCAACTTTTATTTTTCCACTTGCATCAAGATACACTCTACTTCTGGCGCTAAGAGTCCAGGTAGTATATGTTTCTATTCCCATTTCTCCATTTTGGGTTTCAGTACCATACCTACTATATAATTTATTATTCCATGTAGATATTATATATTGTATAGCTGTATAATCAAGACCTTGAGTTTGAAGATATAGATATTCAACTTTTACATATCTATCTGTTCCAGTGTTGTCTCTATATTTCCAATAATTTATTCCATCTATTTTTTCGACAACATCATAATTTATTGATACTGTAACACCTTTTGATGCAGCATCTTCAGCTACAGTTTCAGCGCTTATTCTGTAACATGTGGACTCTATTAATGCTTGAGAAACTACAGTATTCGTAAAAAACCTATATCTTTTTCCATCTGTATATGTAAACTCTTTAAGCGCCAGATTGAAATCAACATATGTATTCTGTAAATGATGCAACATAAACTCTTCAGATGATGGAGCATCATATCTTGCGCTATTTATTGATATAACCTCTACTCCTAATTCTGTTTCTATATAGTCTTCTACAAGAGCAGTATCTATATTTTTATACTGAGTATTTACAGTAGGCTCATATCCAAGAGTTTCAAGATATTTTGAGTGGAATAATTTTTGATTATCTACAAACTGACTTCCTAATGCACTCATCATTGCTCTAGTTCCCTTAGGAGCATTAGTGAACACATCTCTCATTACAGCCTTGTAAACCTTGTGAGGCTCATTTATAAGTCTTGTTACACTAACATCCACTATAGTCTCAGTACCTCCACCCATTTCTTTCTCCAATCTTTTATATATTATTTTTTTTACATATTATTTTTCTATCTATTATTTTTTTATCTATTATTTCTCGTATCTTTTTTTAACTTTATCAATCCATTCTCTAACTTTATATTTAACTATTACACCATTTCTGCACACTGAACCAGGGAGAACCATATCTTTATGTAATGCTATATATATCATCTCTCTATCTCCAGCTTGTTCAATGCAATATTTGAACATTTCGTATATACATTGACTAGCTCTTTTTGATTTTTCAACATAGAAAGATGTAAGCAATAATTTATCATCAAAGTCTTCATGGAAACAGAATCCTATTATTCTATTTTCATCTACAACTTTTATTCCATCTTTTTTCTTGAGATCCCTTTCGAATCTTATTGCTAATCCTCTAGCGCCAGATGAAGAGCCAGTTATTGACTCATATTCATCTACCACATAGTTTACGCATATAGCAATATCATCTGGCGCTATTTTATATAATTTCATTCTACATTCCAGATGTTAGTGTACTATAAAGCTCAGAAACTTTATCTCCAGTAATAATAGCTGGCTTAGTAGTTAACATCCCAGAACTAAACATTAATCCCCATGCATTTATTTGAGAATCGAATAGTTTTTGGTATTTATTATCATCAAATCCTCTTTCTTGTCTTGCATACAATGATGTTTGTGCTTCTATATTTAATCTTTGTTTAGCAGATGTTAACTTATCATCTTCTATCTTGCTAATAGCTGCACTTCCTTGTTCCACTTGTTTTTTAACAAGTTTCATACTTTCCCATACTGCACCTTCATCCATTAATGCTATGACATTTCCGCTAGAATCTTTTGTTGGAGCACCATATTCTCTTAATAACTTAGCTTGTTGTAGCTGTGTAGTAGCTAAACTTGTTTTGATATCTTCATCTAGTTTATCTTTTTGAGCAGCTAAGATATCAAGTTGTAATTCAAGTTCTTCTTTTTTAAGAATTAGCTCTTTCTCTTGGGTAGCCCACTGTAATCCAATACTCATACTTGAAGCAGTTATATCTCCAACCATTTTACTTATTGTTTCTGCTATAACAGCAGATCTTGCTTCATCAGTTAATGAACCTCTATCTAATAAATCTATAAGAGTCTCTTTAGCTCTTATGTATATTCCTTCTTTTCCTAATGCTTCTTTTACTAAAGCTCTCTGTTTCTTTATCACATCAAGATTTGTTTCAATTTGTATTATTGCCATAATTTTTCCTTTTTTTTATTTTATTTTATCATAAATTAGATTTTATAATATTATTCATTAAACAATATTCTTGTTTGTTCTTGTCCAGCTAAATATAATATTTCTTTTAAATCTAATATTGATAATATTTGCTTACTATTATCTTTTGCTTTCCATTCTATTGTACCATTTTCTTGTAAACCATTTATAGCTCTACTCATTCTACTCTGAGAATCCTCATCTCCTTGATACTCAATTCCATTATGAACAACAACTATGTTTTTTACTAACTCATCTCTTATTGATTTGTAATTAATTCTATCATATTCTTTGTAATCTTCTTGATTAAGTTCTCTAAATACAACATCAATAGTACCATATTCGTTAGTTGTGCTTGTAAGTATTGGATCTTCTATATCCAATACTATATATCCATTTGATGTAAGGTAAATGCTATTTTCACTCTCTCCATCTGGAAACAAATCTATTATTTTATTTAGCTCTCTTTTTACTGCTACTTTCATTTT
>JAEHHB010000042.1 GCA_019248165.1 Candidatus Shapirobacteria bacterium S2_F12 | reverse complement strand
CAGACTGGTAATTTCATTACTACTATTTCAGTTGGTGGAAGTGGTTTATTAATCAGTGGTACTGGAGTTGGTAGAACACTTACCAATACTGGACTAGTTGGTGTTACCAACTCTACTCTTACTCGAAGTGGTGCCAATGGTACCTATACTGTTGGTCTTAATCTTGGTAATGCTAACACCTGGACAGCAATCCAAAACTTTAGTGTTGGTGCTACTGCTTCTGTACTAAGTACTACTGGGAATTTATCTGTTGGTGGTACCTTAGCTGTTACTGGTCGAAGTGTTTTATCTCAAAATCTTACTGTTCTAAATGGTGGGGTGGGAGTGACTGGAGTCTCTGTTTTCAGTACTGGTGTCACAGCTGCTGTTTTATCTACAACTGGAAATGCTTCTGTCGGTGCCACTCTTGCTGTTACCGGTCGAAGTGTTTTAGGTAATGTTGGGATTGGTGGTACTTTAATTATGACTGGTACCAATGTTGGCACCGGGACAACAGCTCTAATGATTGCCGCCAATGGTACTATCACCAAAAGAGCTTTGGGAACCATGGCATTTGATAGTGGTACTTATGATAATTACAACCATTGGAAATTACAAAGTAATAGTGCTGGTACTACCAACGTCTTAGCTGGTAACACTGTCAACTTTGTTAATGGAGTTGGTGTTTCTTTGGTTCAATCAGGTTCTACAATAACTATAAACAATACTGGTATAGGGACGACTTATGCTGCTAGCAATGGTCTTACTTTAACTTCTGGTGTATTCAAGCTTGGTGGAGCTATTACCGAAAATACCAGATTAAATATTGGTGCAACAGAAGTTCTTTATCTTTCAACAGCTGGCAATGTTGGGCTTGGAACAACAAACCCAGGGACAAAATTAGAAATAAATTCAACAACTGGTTCCGGAATATTATCAACAATTTCAAGTGTAGCCAATCGTTCCGCTATTAAAGGAGATTTAGGCGGAGGATATTGGGGGGCATTAGGTTTTAATGATGGAGTAAATGTTTGGGGGGCATACTCTAATTATGGATTAATAGTACAGTCTGGCAACGCCGGCATCGGAACTACCAACCCAACTCAAAAGTTAAGCATTGCTGATACTAATAAACTTACTGACAGTTCAGGGAATCTTTTCGTCTACACTACCGACTCGGCTACTCAAAACTATGGCGGACAAATTTCACTTGGGGGTAGTTGGAGTGGAACCTCGACAACTGAGTTTGCCACCATTGCTGGCAGAAAAGAGACAGCTGGAGCAGACGCGGGTGGGTATTTATCTCTTTCAACGGCAAGTGCTGGTGGTGGTGTTTCTTATGAACATCTTAGAATTAGCAGTATTGGCAACGTCGGTATTGGTACCACTAATCCTCTTCAAAAATTATCTGTAGCTGGTAATGGTAGTTTTAGTACTTCCTTATCTGTCGGTACTTCTCTCTATGTTGGTTCTATCGGTTTAACTACTGATAATAATGCTGTCCTTACTCGAACCAATGGAATAGTTCAATATCTTAATACTAGTGCTTGGGATAAGAATGCTTCAGATGATTTAACTACTGCAACTAATTTGTTTGCCATTACTGCCAATGGTGGTACACCTCAAATAATTAATGTTGGTAATACTATCAACTTTGTTGGTGGAGCTGGTTTAGGATCTACAGTTTCAGCTACTGACACCATTACTTTCAATATTGGATCAAGTGCTGGTATTAATGTCAACGCTGATACCATTGGTGTCAATATTGGTTTAACTGGTTTAGGTTTCTCTGGAACTCAATTGATTAATACTGGTTTGGTTGGTGTTACCAATGGCACTCTTACTCGTTCTGGTTCTACTGGTTCTTACACTGTTGGTCTTAATCTTGGCAATGCTAATACCTGGACAGCGTTACAGACATTTAATGCTGGTATCGCCATTTCTGGACCAGAAACATTAAGCGTGGCAAACGGTTACCACTATAGGAATCTTGTTTCATATGACTATGCATCCAGTCCAATTAATGGAACTTTAAAAATCACCATGCCCAAATCTTGGTCCAGTACCATGGGTGTCACCACAATAAAAGGTTACAATTACGACAATACTGGTCACTGGGAAGTTGTCGTTTCTGGTTATAATTACGGTGGTCTTTTTTGGACTAGTTATTCGGCTGAAATCAAAGGCGACGCTCCTTTCAATTCTGTTCGATTAGCTTATGATGTTGGTACTAGCAAAAACGTAATACTCATAGGTACTACTGCTACCTCTTGGTCGTATCCTAAAGTTGAAGTAACTGATTTTATTGCTGGATTCCAAAGTCAAACCGGTTGGCAAACAGGTTGGACTGCCGCGATTACCACCGACGAATCTACAATCACCAGTTCAGTTTCTCCCACTATTCAAACCTATCTTGCTACTAATGGTAATTTTGGTATTGGCACTGTTACCCCAGGCCAAAAATTAACTGTCATTGGTAATGGTTCTTTCTCAACCAATCTTTCTGTCGGTGGGACTCTTACTCTTCCCCAAGGTGCCGGTAATGGTAGGATTTTAGTTTCTGATGCTAGTGGTAATGCTTCTTGGACAAACGCTGCTGGTATTGGTGGTACTGATGCTTGGACTGCTGGAAATGGAATCAGTATTACTTCAGCTGGTGTTGGTCGAACTATTGCCGTTAACTATGATTCGACACTTGATCTTAACGGCACCCAAATCAGTCTTAATACCGGTAACGCAAATACATGGACAGGAGCTCAAACAATTAGCAGCACGACAAAATTATTTATAAAAGACTCTGGTCATTATATTGATTACAGAACAACTACTAACTCAACCGACGTTGCCTGAACTATTTATTCTCATAAATTCAGTACCGGCAGCATCGTTGTAATGGTATTTAAAAATGAAATTTGACGCTCCACCAGTGGATCGTGAAGCACCAGTAGACCATCCGTAATTATTTGCTTGACTGGCTCCGTAAGTAATACCAATAAATCCGGTATTATCTACTTGATTGGTAGGACTTAATCTGAGACTTGGAGAAGTGAAGGAAGTAGAATAATCACTCATGTTTTGAGAAATTTCTAATTTTCCTAATGGGGTAGCAGTGCCAACACCAACATAGGAATTAAATACAGCCGTTCCGCCAACAGATAAGTTACCACTGATAGTACCATTGCCAGTAGATCTGAAAGTAGTCATGGTAACACCAGCATTAAAAGTTTGTAATGCAGTCCAGGTATTAGCATTACCTAAGTTAAGACCTAAGGTGTACGGACCAGTACCAGATCTAGTTAAAGTTCCATTGGTAGCATTGTTAACATAGGGAAGGGAACCGGTCTGACCGACATTAACAAAGTAACTAGAATGTTGGCCATCTAACAAATCAGCATTAAGGTTGGTAACGACAGTAGTATCCTGGGCATTGGTGGCTTTGAGTGTAGCAGTGGTTAGAGTGGTGCCGACACTTAAAGAAGTAGAAAAGGAGCCGCTGCCGGAAACAAGTAACCCATTGGTTGAAACTGCCGTTTGGCCTGAGCCATAACCGATAGCTAAACCTGTTGAAATGTAGGCTGAGTTGTAATCTCGTTGATAAACAGGAAGTATTGCTCCGGCGCTAGAAGCTCTGGTAGAAATAGCCGAGACTTCGTTTAAGGCGTACCCCATGGTGTTTGGTGTGTTAATTTCGATTCTGTAATAACGATCTGCGGTTGAGACTGATTGTGAGATTGTCCACATTTCACCAGTAGCAAGTGGAGTTCCAGTGTAGTAAGTAACTGGACTAGTAAATCCGATGTTGTCGTCAGTTTCAATAGTAATTGTGGCGTTTAAAGCTTCACCAATATATGATCTTTCAAATGTAAACATTCCAGGGACAGACCACCCACCAGCGTCGATTATAAATCTATACCTTTGATGTGTGGTGTCGATGTTAACCCCTGTGTTAACATTATCATCAAATACTGGGCCAAAATTAGTAGACCAAACAGCCCATCCAAGACCATCCCAATATTCGACACTGTTGATGGGTGCCCATGCAAAAGCATCGTAATTTGGCATGGCTGAGGCATAAGCAAGTAGGTCACTGCTTGCTGACGGCATATTGGTAGTCCATTGGGTTTTGTTGTATTGATATGTTCCTCCAACGATTAGGTTATTGGTAAAATTGGCCGTATTGCTTACCCCAATTCCGTTGGTAAATGTTTGTAATGCTGTCCAAGTATTAGCATTGCCTAAGTTAAGTCCTAAGGTGTAGGGGCCAGTACCAGATCTAGTTAATGTTCCGTTGGTAGCATTGTTAACATAGGGTAGAGAACCAGTTTGACCAACATTAACAAAATAGCTAGAATGTTGGCCGTCTAATAAATCAGCATTGAGGTTGGTAACTACAGTGGTGTCTTGGGCATTGGTAGCCTTGAGGGTAGTGGTGGTGAGGGTAGTGCCAACCACAAGAGCAGTATTAACCCTAGCATTACCATTAACATTGAAAAGATAAGAAGCGTTGGTGGCACCAATACCTACATAACCATTGGCAGCAACTTGTAGTCTTAAGGCTCCAGCAGTAGCAAATCCTAGGTTATCGGCTCCAAGACTATAGATTCCTGTATTAGTGTCTGAAGTAAACGAATAAGCAGGACCTCCGACTGTACCGTTGGCAGCAAAAAACAGCTTAGCTTTAAAATCTTCGTAGCCTGTGCCTGGATTGTCAAAAGTTCTAATGTCTCCAGAAGTATCCATACCTATTTGTGAAGCAACTCGACCGCTCCAGTGGAAAGAAATTCTTGGTGACTCAGACAAGGCACCTGTTTGTGTTCCTCCAAGGCCAAGCTCCCTAACTTCAAGTGCAGCAGCAGCATAACCACTACTATTAGTTGAAGAGGCAATTTCCCAGTCTCCAGCGTAGGCATCTCTTATAAATGCTGTGTAATCTAACCCATCTAATAAATCAGCATTAAGATTGGTGACTTTGGTGGTAGATTGGGCTTGGGTTGCATTTAAGGTATTTACGGTGAGGGTGGTACCGACAGACAATGAAGTAGAGAAGGCACCGTTACCAGTGAAAGTACTAGTCCCAGTCACTCCAATCCCACCATTAAGAACAGTAAGATTTTGAGATAAAACACTTCGACCAGTAACAGCAAGAGTACCTCCAACACTTAAGTTACCGGTAGTACTTAGTACAGAAGCAGTAGCACCAGCAGAAAAGTTTTGAATTGCTGTCCAGGTATTAGCATTACCTAAGTTAAGACCAACAGTATAGGTACCATTGGCACCACTTCGAGTAAGAGTAGAGTTGGTAACTCCAACTAGTCCAGTATTGGTAAGTGTTCTACCAACTCCAGTACCACTGATTAATAAACCACTTCCACCAACTGAAATAGTAGTAATGAAATTACCAGTCTG
>JAEHHB010000041.1 GCA_019248165.1 Candidatus Shapirobacteria bacterium S2_F12 | reverse complement strand
GAAGATACATCATATGCTCAGAATTATGCAATGAATGACACAGAAGATGAAATAAACAATGAAATGGATTATGTTGATAATTCAGGGCTTGGAATGGTTTATTCTTGTATCTATATCATTACTGCTTACAATACTTAAAGTATATGTATTTTTAGCTACATCTAGTTCATCAGATAGAGTTCTAAGTGCTTCCAATGCATCATCAAGATTTCCAACAGCAACAGCAGTTTTGATATCTACAACAGTTCCTATTAAGTCTTTCATCCATTGAGGAGCATCATCATATAATCTAGGTATATATATATTGTCTCCAACAACTTTATATTCTTTTCTTTGAACAGCAACACTATAATCTGGTTCTATGATTTCAACAATAGCCCCAGTTTGAGATGTAACTGAATGTTTAGGTTCAATTTCAACAGATATTGGATTTGTGTTTTCAACAATAGTACTCATGCTTAGCTCACATATACTTCGGGTATTCTAAACTGAATAGCGCCATCAAGTAGTGAATTTCCAATTACCAATATTTCATACATAGGTTTACTATAATATCTATCAGCTCTATCTCCAAATTCACTTTCAAGCTCAGATGTCATTAATGCTTTAAGCTTAACAAGTATTTGACCATTTGGCTTATCAAAAAACTCAATAACTCCATCATCATTTTCTACTTGATTTATAATCGAAACAACATCTCTTGTTGATAATCTGATTATTCTAATCTCAAATGTATCACTATCATCTAATGTTAATGGAAGAATTTCATAATTTTTCTTTATACTAAATATAAATTCATTATCTATGCCTTTATTTATCGAGAAAATATTTTCATCCATATCTTTAACCTCTTTATTTATTTTCATTTTTTTTGTTTATAAAAACATTATATCTTGTTTAACCAAATAATTATCTTTATAAACAAAAAAAGAGCTAGGCTAAGCCCAACTCTTAATATCTACTTATTAGGTTTAGGACCTTTACCTTTTCCCATGCAAGCCATCTTAGTTTCCTTTTAATTTTTGTTGAGCTTTTAACTCATCAATTTTTTCTTGAGTCCAACCTTCAACTTCTGTGATACTAAATCTAGCTTTTGTTCTACTTGTAGAATTTTTACTATTTGTAGGAATTAGCATTGTTCTCATAGCTGCTAGCGCACCATTTCTAACATACTGAGGTTCACCATGCATAAACACGCAATCATCACCACCACATCTTTTGTTTCCCCAGTTAATCTTAACACCTCTCTCTTGGATATCAGCATCAAAGTTTTGAGTTGTATCATGATCAGTAACAATAACCATAGTTTTAGTTTCATTATACTCAGAAGCAAATTCAATCTGCTCATCTCTAGTCATATCTTTAAAAGCCTTAACCCTAACTACTGGCGCTTTGTTAACTTCAGTTTTAATTACTTTAGTTTCAGTCTTTTCACCATTATCTTCAATTTCTTTATTTTCTACTTTACCAGACATATCATTTTCTCCATTATCTATTTCATTATTTGCAATATCTGCACTATCTTCAATATTATCTGCACTATTTACAGCAGCCTGTGAATCTCTAAAAGCATTTAAAACTTTAACATAATCAGCATTAATTAAAGAATTCTCATCTTTTCCTAATTCTGCAACTTTACCTTCTAATTTGAAAAAGCTAATTGCCTTAAGTAATTCCGCTTTAGTCATCTTTTCATATGGTTTTATCGACATTTATAATCCTATTTTATTTTGTTTGTCTTCAAAAGCGCCAGTGATGAGAAGTTCTCTATATCTGGCGCTTATTTTATCTATCTAGATGTAGAAGATTAAGATCTTCTACATACAACCGCTAATTGTCTAATTCTCTCAGGTCTATATGCTAAGAAACCATATTCCCATTTAGAAGCAACACCACCAACTTGACCATACATATCGTTATGCACATCAGCTTTTGGTAAAATGTGGTTAGCTGTAACATCTTGACTTCTCATACCTGTAGTAATGAATGAATCTGTACCTACAACTAAGATAGGGAATACATCGTAATATCCACCAGTAGCATAAGTGTTAGCTCTTTCACCAGCAGTTCCAGTTGTATCAGCAGATACTAGAGAACCAGCACCTTTGTACACTTGTAAATCAGGAACAACTACGAATCTAAATGAACCAATAGAACCAGCTTCACCATCCATGATAGTCTCACCAGCAGCATATTGTGATTTAGGAACCCATGCAATTGTAACACCGTCTGGACCTTTTACTTTTCTTAATGTTGGTAACATTCTAGAATGTACAAACGCAACATAAGCATTCTCAATAACTTTAGTATCAACTTTATCTGTACCAGAAACGATTTCAGTATCAGTTGGAACTTCATTATCAATTAAAGCTTGTTCGAATGCACTTAATGCATCATAATCAAGAACATCTACAGCAGTCATCTGAACTGGAGTAACAGCAACATCAGAAGCAATCATTCTATTTGCTTCAGAAGCAGACAATAATGAGTTTTGAATTTGCATTTCTTTTAATTCACCAGTAGCTCTTGCAAGTTCTTTGATTTCTCTAGCAACTTGTTTCATTCTTGAGTCTAATGTTACAGATCTAACTGTATATTTAGCACCGATACCATGTTGAGTCATTTTTGCAGATACTAATTTAGATGAGCTATTTAGTAAGTTAACAACTCCACCCTCTTCTGGTAATGGAACCAATGGACCTTTAGCAGTAGCATATGAAGCATCTCCACCTAAAATGTTACCAGCTCCTGATTTTAAGAATGCAGATCCACCTAATACACCAACTCTAGCAGTAGCAGCAGCTTTAGCATCAGCGATAGCAGCATCTAAATTACCAGCATTTGCACCTAAGTAATCATTTGCATCATATTTAGAATCTAATACACCACCAACTGATGGGAATACGTACCAAACATATGTTAATAATTTTGCAGTTGAAGCATCAAGGTTTCCATCTACCATGTTATCTTTATGTAACATTGGGATAACGATTTCTTTAGTGATTGTATCACCACTGTTCTCAGGCATATCTTCTCTTGAAGCCATTTTTGAGAAAAACATTTTTCTTGCAGCATACTCTACTACAGCTTTTGAAACGAATTCAGGTGTAAATTGTCTAGAGATTGAACTAGAAGTGTTTCCACCTTGGTTAAATTTTTTAATTGGACCAGCCATGTTATTTTCCTTGTTTATTTAGTAAACCTAATTGCTTTCAAGGAAAATCTTACGATTTTCCTATCATGTCGAACACTTCAAAGAAGTCTTTTCCTGTTAATTTAAGAGGATCGAACTTAGGCTCTTTTGTTGTAACTTTAGGTTTAGATGTACTAACCGATGAAGCCTTTTTTCTTTTCTCGGCAACTTTGTCCTGTTCAGCTTTAACTTTCGCAGTATACTCTTCTTTTTGTCTTTTTTCAAGTATTTTAGCTTTTTCAGCTTCAACTTTTGATTTATCAACAGCTTTAGGAGCAACAGTTTTAGACTCAGCTTGTACTGTTTTTTGATTTTGTTCATATGCAGCTTTTCTCTCTTCTGATAGCACAGCTATAGCTTCTCTATACTGATTAATAGAAGTTTTTGATGAGAATCTACCAGATGTATCTAAAAGTCTTAACTCTTTTATTTTATCTTGAACAGCATCATATATTGTTGGAGAATTTTCAGCATCATCTAACTTTGTAGTCATATGTACTAGCAAATCTTCTCTAACTTTTGGCTTAGCAGAAAATTCTTTAAAGCTATCAGCATCCCATTGAGTACCAACAACTTCTCTAAATTTATCTTCAACACCATTTTCTCTGGCTCTTTGTAGAGTCTCTTTAATGTTCATCGCTTCATCTGTTTCAACATAATTAGCGCCAGTGTAGTTGATATCATCTAAATCAAGGTCAACAATTGGATCAATTTTGTTAATGCTAATGAAGTGCTTTAATGCTTCTTTATCACCACTCATTACATCCATCATCAAGTTAAACTTATCATGATTTTCAATCATTCCTGATTTATCTAATGCACTCATTAAAGGTCTATACTTTTTAAAGCCAGACATCTTTTCTTCAAAACCATAAAGCATTTGTTGTGCTTTGATAATCTTTTCTGGATCAGTGAAACCTTTTACAGTCTTACCATTCGCTTTGAACTCCGTAGAAGTTACTTTTTCGTAAAATGATTTATAGAAATCAACATTAGGCTCATTTGTATCAGAATTTGTTTCAGAGTCCGTATTCTCTAAACCACTTTCATCATCTTCTTTGCCTTCCTCCGACTTTTCTTCTGATTTATCACCAGCTCCGTCTTCCGATTCTTCATCTTCAGATTCATCTTCGTTTGATTCTTCACCATCTTCTTGAGCGTCTTCTTCGTTACTATCTTCATCAGTTTCATCTGAAGTATCATCATCAGAATCGGCATCCTGATCATTCGTGTCTTCATCTTCTTCTTCTTCAGAATTCTCGTCTGTGTCCTCAATATCATCTTCTTCATTAGAGTCATATTCTTCGTTGTCATCTTCAGTTTCTTCAAACTCAAAATTCCCGTTAAGAATGCTATCTAGTTCGTCAGATGCAGATATTTCTTCTTCTCTTGCCATTCAATTTACCTTTTTTAATTAGTTTTGTTGTTTCAAAATGTTTTGTCTTAGGTCTTTAGACTCTGCAAGTCTATTTGTTAAAACCTCTAACTGAACAGCTCTAGATTCTAAAAAGCCTTTAACTTTTTTTAGCAACCTAAGTTGTTCAATTATTTGTTCTTCTGTTTCATCACTAACTGAGTCGCATAATTTACTAGACAACTCAATCATTTCAGAACCAAAAATAGTTTCATGAAAAACATCAGTGAAATCTCTAGAATTTATAATTTTATGAAACTTTTTCTCAATCTCAATTTGTTCATCAAGACTTTGTATTTCAGCTTCTATAGACTCTAAACTTATTTCGTAAGACATTTCTCGTAAACCTTTTGTATGCATTTTGTGAGTATATTGTATATACTCTAACCTTAATCTTTAATTAATGGTTATTTTAAACCATTCCAAGCCCTGAATTATCAACATAATCCATTTCATTGTTTATTTCATCTTCTGTGTCATTCATTGCATAATTCTGAGCATATGATGTATCTTCGTCTCTCATAGCGCCAGATTGAGATGAATCTCTACCTTCAGAATATCTCAATGCTTCACTAAAACCAAGATCAATGCCTTCATTTAATCCTTCACGCATTCCAACGCTTCTACCATAATCAATAGCACCTTTTTCTCTATTAATAATTTCTTGATTAACTGATTGTTGATGAGCAATCTCTTGGATAGCTTCTTGCTTTGCTTGATTTCTTATGTCGTTTACAATATTATTGTTATATCTCTCAAGAGCTATATTTGGCTTAGCTACAAACTTTTCTTCTTGCACTGGCGCTTGTTGAGCGCCCTGTATCATTCCTAAACCTTCTTGATTCATCTCTTCTTCCATAATTATTCTCCTTTTTTGGTTAAAGCGCCAGTTAGTTGTGCTTCTAGTTGTTTGATTCTTAACATCATTTCTTGTTTTGTCATTTCAATATCTGCATCA
>JAEHHB010000040.1 GCA_019248165.1 Candidatus Shapirobacteria bacterium S2_F12 | reverse complement strand
CCAACTCCGACAATCGCTCAAATAGATAAAGAAATCAAAATTCAGGTATTAAATGCCACCGATATCAATGGTCAAGCAGCTACCTTAAAAGCCAAATTGATTGCCCTTGGTTTTGAAAATGTTTCAGTCGGTAATGCTACCAAAAATGCAACTGAAAATTCTGTTCAAGTGAAATCAGCCGACATTTCGGCATATTTTGAATCAGCCTTTGTTACCGAATTTCCAGCAAGTTACACTACCGACCTAAAAGAAACCGCTACTTACGACGCTGTTTTTACAATCGGCACAGACTTGAGTAAGGCCGAATGGGGTTTTTTGGGAGTCATAGTTTTGACAACTGTGACGACTCCTTTCTTGACAGGATTAATGGTTTTCGCAAAACGGTTTGTAACTGTATTAAAATTGTCGCGAAGAGCTCCGGTTTTGAGCTTTTTAACTCTAACAATTCGACCTTTTTTGATTAGTTGATTAAATGTTGGCATGGATTAGTATTTTAGATAATTAGTTTATTAGTAAATAGTAATAAAATGTTTATTGGTCTTTATTGACGGGAATAAGACGTCCGATAATAACATTTTCTTTTAAGCCAATCAAGTCGTCAACTTCGGCTAAAAGTGAAGCTTCGGTCAAAATACTGGTAGTTTGTTGGAAAGAAGCAGCAGAAAGCCACGAACCAGTAGTTAGGGCTGATTGAATCAATCCCAACAAAATACGCTTACCTTTGGCGATTTGGCCACCTTTCTCTTTTGCTTTTTCATTGGCAGAATTAAAGACAGCATTGGTGATTATTTGACCGTACAAAAAGTTAGTATCACCTGGATCTTCAATTTTTATTTTACCGCTCATCTCTTTTACAATTACTTCCAAATGTTTATCGTGGATAGTAATTCCCTGAGACTCATAGACCCCTTGGATGCTACTGATAAGGTATTTTTGGGCAGCTTCCATGCCTTTAACATCCATAATTTCCCTGACATCAAGTGATCCAGAAGAAAGCTGGGTCCCCTTGCCTACTAAATCCCCATCTGCAACTAAAATGTTGGCATTTGAAGGTAAAATGTAGGTTATGGTCTTAGTTACTTTATTGTCATCTTTGCCGGTTAATTTAATTTCATAACCGTCGATATTTTCTTTAACTTTAACCTTTCCGTTTACTTCAGCTAGAGGAGACGGGAGTTTGGGCATTCGAATTTCAAACAATTCTTGAACCCGAGGTAAACCTTGAGTAACGTCGACCCCGACAACACCTCCGGTATGTTTAGTACGAAGTGTAAGTTGGGTACCAGGTTCACCAACAGATTGAGCTGCGATGACACCAACTGGAACTCCAATTTCAACCATTTTTCGGGTTGAAAGATCCCAACCGTAACAATGTCGACAAAGACCGGTTTCAGCAATACAAGTTAAAGGAGATCTAACGTCAACTGAACTGATTTGATTTTTTTCAATTAAATCTACAGTAGTATTGTCTAAGATTGTGCCTTTTTCAACCAAAACTTTCTTGGTTTCTGGAACTAAAATATCATTGGCTAAAACTCTTCCGAGTATTCGACGACCAAAATATCTTTCTCTTCCTTTTTCAATACCTTCAATTGTTATAAATTTTTCAGTACCACAATCATCTTGTCGGATTATGGAGATATGAGCGGCATCAACAAGTCTTCGTGTTAGATAACCAGCATCAGCTGTTTTTAGAGCAGTATCGGCAAGACCTTTTCGGGTTCCCCTAGCACCAGTAACATATTCAAAGACAGACAGTCCTTCTCTAAAGTTAGATTTGGTGGGAAGTTGGACAATTTTTCCAGTAGGATCAACCATAAGTCCGCGCATACCCGAAAGTTGTTTGATTTGATCTTTGGAAGCACGTTTGATACCAGCGTTTGAAACGATTCTGATTGGAGAATCAACATCCAAGGTTGCCCAAGTCTTTTCGGCGATTTCTTCGGTTTTTTCTAACCAAAGATTTTGACTTAATCTCTTTTTTTCGTCATTACTGATTAGTCCCATCTTATAATTATCTTCAATTTCGGCAACTTGTTTGTTAGCTTCGGTAATAATCTTGTCTTTACCAGGTAAATAACCACAGTCTTCCATAGACAATGAAATACCAGATAGAGTAAATCCTTTAAAACCAATTTCTTTTAGAGAATCAATCAGTTTTACTGTTTTAATTCTTCCAGAAATTTCAAGAGATTTAACGACTAAGTCATTTAAAGCCTTTGACCCAGCCATAGGTTCGTTTATAAAAGAGAACTCTGATGGGATAATTTTATTAAACCAAATTCGACCAAAGGTGGTTTTAATAATTTCACCTTTAATACGAACAGCAATCAATTCTCTTAATTCAATTTTACCTGCTAAATAGGCCAATTCCGCTTCATTTTTGTCAGAAAAAATTGTCAAATCTTTGAGACCTTCGGTCGATTCTTTTAATAAATCTTGAGAACGAACTGAAGTGATGTAATAACATCCGACTGCCATACCTTGAGCCGGGATTGAGATTGGGCTACTATCGGCTGGTTTTAGTAAGTTTCGAGAAGGCAACATTAAGTTCTTAGCTTCTTTTTGTGAAGCAACAGAAAGAGGTAGATGAACCCCCATTTGATCTCCATCAAAGTCAGCGTTGAACCCCTTACAGACACAAGGGTGTAATCTGATAGCTAATCCATCGACCAAAACTGGTTTGAATGCTTGGATTGAAAGCTTGTGAAGAGTTGGAGCGCGATTAAGTAAGACATACTTATCGGCGGTTACTTTTTCTAAAATATCATAAACTTCGGTAACACGATGATCAATCAAATTTTTGGCGCTTTTAATATTTGGAGCAATTCCGCTAACCATTAATTCACGAAGGACGAATGGCCTAAACATTTCTAGTGCAATTTCTTTTGGTAAACCAACTTGGTCAAGTTTTAATTCTGGACCAACAACGATAACTGATCTTCCTGAATAATCAACTCGCTTACCAAGTAAATTGCGTCGGAAACGACCCTTTTTGCCTCTTAAAAGATCAGAAAGAGAGCGAGGAACTCGCTTACTAGTTTTTCGTTTATTTTTAGAACTCTTTTGGGCATCTATTAAGATGTCAACTGATTCTTGAAGCATCCTTTTTTCATTTCTAAGAATTATTTCAGGGGCACCAAGTTTGAGTAATTTTTTAAGACGATTATTTCGATTAATTAACCTACGATATAAATCATTTAAATCGGAAGTAGCAAATCGACCACCAGTAAGCTGAACCATAGGTCGTAAATCTGGTGGAATAACAGGTACGTGGGTTAAGACCATAGAACCTGGTTTAATATTACTTTCGACCATACCACTAAGGATACGGATTTTGTACATTATCTTTTTCTTTTTTATTTTTGAGCTAGTTTTGGCTAACTCTTTTTTGAGGTTTTTTAGGGTCTCAACCAAGTCAATTTGAGATAAGACTTCGGCTAGACTTTCAGCACCCATCTTGGCAGTAAAAAAGATGTCGGCTTTAAACTGAGATAAATAAAAACTTTCTTCGTCAGAAATAGTCGACAAGACGTCGATGGTTTGGATCTTTTCCTCTAAATACTTAATCAGTCCTTCTATTCGATTTTTTTCAGTTAAAGCCTTGTTTTCTAGTTTTTGAAGGTCTTGTTTTAGGCGTACATCTCGCTCTTCTTTGGCAATATTAAGCTGATCTTTATTTTTAATTTTATCTTTTAGTTCTTTCTTTTCTTTTTCTGTCTCTTCTGTTTTTATTTCAATATTCTTTTTTGTTTCAAGATCTATTTGTTCTAATCTTTTTTGAGAATGTTGTCTTAAATTTTCTAGAGCTTCTTTTCTTTTAGAATCGTCGATTGAAGTTACTAAATATTTAGTAAAATAAACAACAGACTCAAGGTCTTTTTGAGGAACATCTAAAATAACTCCAATAGGAGAAGGTGTGTTACGAAGATACCAAAGATGTGTAACTGGTGCTGCTAGAGTAATGTGCCCCATTCGTTCACGACGAACTTTTGAAACCGTTACTTCAACACCACAGCGATCGCAGACAACCCCCTTAAATCTAATTTTTTTGTATTTACCACAATAACATTCATAGTCGCGTGATGGTCCAAAGATTTTTTCACAAAAAAGACCATCTTTTTCTGGACGCCAGCTGCGATAGTTGATAGTTTCTGGTTTGGTGACCTCACCGTTTGACCAACTGATAATGTCTTCTGGAGACGCCAATTTGATTTGAAGTCCAGAAAAATCAATCATACTTTTAAATTTAAACATTATTGTTCCTCCTTTATTTCTTCTTCTAATGTTGCCGAATCTTTTTCTTCGGCAATGGTTAATTCTGAGACTAGATCTTCTTCAATTCTATCTTCAACTGGAATTTCTAGACCTAAATCTTCTGGTTTGATATCACTGACAACTGCTTCTTCTTCAGAAACTATTGATTCTTCGGGGTGTTCAACAACTCCAAAAGGAGAAATGTCGAGACAAAGACCAGCAAGTTCCTTTGTTAAGACCTTGAAAGATTCTGGAATTGCAGGTTCAGGGATGACTTCACCTTTAATTATTGATTGAAAAGCGTGGGTTCTCCCTTCGATGTCGTCAGATTTTAGAGTTAACATTTCTTGAAGTGTATGGGCGGCACGGTGTGCTTCAAGAGCCCAGACTTCCATTTCTCCAAGTCGCTGACCTCCCATACGAGCTTTTCCACCAAGAGGCTGTTGTGTAACCAATGAATATGGACCGGTGGACCGAGAGTGGACTTTATCGTCGACCATATGGACTAATTTTAGAATATAACCAACTCCGACGACTGATTGTTGGTCAAATGGTTGTCCAGTTCGACCATCATACAATTGAACTTTACAATTTTTGTTTAATCCGGCAGCTTCAAGTTCACTAGTGATATTTGCCTCAGAAAATTTTTCAAAAACAGGCACGGCATATTTTTTGTTCAAGTGCAAACCAGCATGAGCCAAGTTGGTTTCCAAAATCTGGCCTAAATTCATACGTGAAATAACAGAGATAGGAGACATTACTAAATCAACAGGAGTGCCGTCGGCGGTATGGGGCATGTCATATTCTGGCCAAACTCGACCAATAACACCCTTATTTCCATGTCTTCCGGCAATCTTATCCCCTTCTTGAATTCTTCTAATTTGAGCTACATAGACTTTTACAACTTTGTTTACACCAGGATCAAGTTCATCACCTTCGTCTCGACCAAGGATGTCTACTTTTATAACAACTCCACCCTCTCCATTTGGAACACGGAGTGAAGTATCTTTTACTTCTCGAGCTTTTTCACCAAAAATGGCTCGAAGTAATCTTTCTTCAGCAGACAACTCTTTTTCTCCACGAGGTTCAACTTTACCGACTAAAATATCGTTTGGTCCAACAGTGGCACCAATCATAACGATGCCGTCATTGGTTAATTTAGCCAATTCGTTTTCAGAAACATTGGGGATGTCTTTTGTTAATTCTTCAGAACCCAATTTTGTTTCAACAACTTGAGCTTGATATTCAAAAATTTGGATATTAGTAAGAACGTCTTCTTTAACTAGTCTGTCAGAAATTAAAAATGAGTCTTCATAATTTAAACCATCTATTTCAGCATAAGCAACTAAAAGATTTCTTCCAATTGATAATTCGCCACTTCATCTAGTATCCCCAAAGACTGGAAAACATATACCAATCAAATATATAAGGTTTCGTTAAGTTATCCGCCAGAATGGACTAAAGGAACAAGCCCAGACAATCAAACTAATAATTATATTGTAACAATTCATAATTCTGC
>JAEHHB010000039.1 GCA_019248165.1 Candidatus Shapirobacteria bacterium S2_F12 | reverse complement strand
ATAACTACGAAAAAGATAATGTTGTAAATAACGTTTTTTATAAGCCACACATAGATAAAGCACCGATTTTTTACAAACATGATGGATTGGAATTAAGAGCCTTTATTAAAAAATATATTAAAGAGGGTGATAGTGGTGAGGTTTTGTACACTTTTGAGAGTGGACGAATAAAACCGTCTAAGAGTTTGGCAGACAGTCTTTCTTCGATGTTAAAAAATAATAGTGAATTTGTTTTGATTGACAATCAAAAGGTAATATACGAAACGGCATTAAATTTTATTGACAATGTTAGTGCAAAAAATAAAAATGTCATGATAGTTGAAGGTGGGCCTGGTACTGGAAAAACAGTTCTGGCAATTAATTTGTTGACAGAAAGCACAAAAAAAGGATTATTTGCTCAATATGCGACAAGAAATTCAGCACCTCGAGAGGTCTATAAAGCGAAGTTAACTGGTAATTTTACAAAATCTAGAATAGATAAAATGTTTTGTTCAACAGGAAACTATTGGGATGCTGATAAAAACATTGTTGACGTTTTAATAGTTGACGAAGCTCACCGAATGACAGAAAAAGGAGGTTTGTTCAACAATTTAGGTGAAAACCAAGTTAAAGAGGCAATAAATTCATCGAAATTTTCAATATTTTTTATTGACGAAAATCAACAAGTTACAATTAGAGATATTGGAACAAGAGGAATTATTGAATATTATGCTCATAAATTAAAAGCAAACGTACACCATTCTATTCTTGAATCTCAATTTAGGTGTAATGGATCTGATGGTTATTTGGCTTGGATAGATGAAGTATTACAAATAAAAGATACGGCCAATGATACTTTGGAAGAAATTAATTATGATTTTAGGGTTATAGACTCGCCACAAGAACTACACAATTTAATTATTGAACAAAATAAACTAAATAATAAGTCAAGAGTTGTTGCTGGTTATTGTTGGAAGTGGGTAAGTAGTAAGGACCAACAACTAAAAGATATTATTATTGGTGATTATGAAGCTAGTTGGAATTTAAAATCAGACGGACAATCGTGGATTATAAAAGAAAATTCTGTATCCGAAGTTGGGTGTATTCATACCTGCCAAGGTTTAGAACTAGATTATGTGGGTGTAATCATTGGTCCTGATTTAGTAGTTAGAAATGGAAAAGTTGTTACTGATTATTCAAAAAGAGCCTCGACAGATCAATCACTAAAAGGGATTAAAAAATACAGTAATGAAGATGCAAAAATAATTTCTGAAAAAATAATTAAGAACACTTACAGGACTTTAATGACTAGAGGGATGAAGGGTTGTTACGTTTATTCTACGGACAAAGAAACTCAAGAATATTTTAAAAACAAACTACTTTTAAATGACAAAAATAAATTATATACAAATGTTTCTAGTGGAACGTCTGTAAATATAGATGATTAACAAAAACAGTAGTTTTAACAAAATTAATAACAAATTAGGTCACAGGGGCCGACTTAGAGAAAGATTTCTTAAATCCGGGTTAGACGGATTTCTGGACTATGAAATAATTGAACTTTTGTTGACACTTGGAACTCCCCGAAAAGATTGTAAACAACCCGCAAAAGAGTCTATAGAAAAATTTAAAAATTTATCTTCAGTTCTTGATTCGTCGTTTGAAGATCTTCAGCAAATAAAAGGAATAGGACCTTCAAATGCGTTCGGAATAAAACTTTTTCAAGCAATTTCTGAAAGATATTTTAAGGATAAAATAGACCCTAAAATATTATTAGATTCACCACAAAAAATTTTTGAATTTCTTAAGGAAAAAATTGGAAAAGAGAAAAAAGAACATTTTGTGACATTGTATTTTGATACAAAAAATAACTTGATTTTTGATGAAATTTCTATTGGAACATTAAACGCAAGTCTTGTCCACCCGAGAGAGGTATTTAGCAAAGCCATAACTAATCATGCCTCCCACATAGTTATAGCCCATAATCACCCATCTGGTGATTCTACTCCGTCAAGTGATGATATTAACACCACAAAAAGATTAGTTGAAGCTGGAAAATTATTAGGAATTGCCGTAATTGACCATATAATTGTTTCTAAAAATGATTATTCAAGTTTAAAAGAAAATAATTTAATTTAAATAAAATTATCTGATTTTTACGCCCATAAATTGATTTATATCCAAATTATCCTCAGTTATTCTGTACTTAATTTTTACCAAAAGAGTTTCCTTATAAAATAATGCTAAGATTGGTTTAGTGGCAGAAATCGAAAAAACAAAATATTGTTATCGAGAGGTAGATTTTTATAGAGATGGTTTTATTGCAGTGGTATTTGTGAGGGCAATGGATGGGAATGAACAGATGATTCATGCAATGATGGCGGTTTATAAAAACTTGAAAGATTTGGGAAAAGAGTTGAAAAAATTAAAAGAGGACATGAAAAATCAAAAGAAAGACCCTATGGATATATATGGGTCAATAGTAATAAAAATTAAATTTTGTCGGACATCGCCTCTTAAAAAAGAATTTTGGACAACAGAAGCTGAAATTAATTTGAATCATGTGTATCAATCTAAACAATATATGGAGGTACTTAAAAATGAGGGGAAACTCTACAAAATAATGGTAATGCCACATCATTATGATGTCGTAAAAAAGGAATGGATGTTGACTAATTGGTTACCAGTATTATCAACAATTACTGATGAAGAATTGGGTAAAATTGCAACAATGTCGAACCAGACACAAGTTGACCAGTCGGCAAAAAACATGGCTTTGTATGATATTGAATGGGTAAAGGGGTTTGATATGGTAAATGAAGAATTGATTGAAAAACCAAACAAAATTGGCAATCAAGAAGTTAACTGTTGAAAAAATTGATTATAAAAAATTTGTCTAAAGTGTTTTGTTTAAACGTGAAATTAACGATAAGTTAGTTTTAAACGTGAAGGGATAGTTTTTTTTGGGGTTTATTCACGTTTTATTTGACAAAAACGTGAAGGAAAATTCTTAATATCCGGATTTACTATAATCAAAAATTAGGTTGTTGCAAAAAATACAATATTTAAGAATAGGTTGGAAATTATTTGTTACAAAGTTATAAAATAGCTTATGCGATTGTCACGTAGCAAAATTGATTTATACCTAAATTGTCCCAAGTGTTTTTATTTGGATGTAAAAAAGAGAGTTAAAAGACCGCCGGGTTTTCCGTTTACGATCAACTCAGAAATTGATCGACTGTTAAAAAATGAATTTGATATCCATAGAGCCAAACACACAGCCCATCCGTTGATGAAAGCTTATGGAGTCGAGGCAGTGCCGTTTGAACATCCAAAAATGGACGAGTGGAGAGATTCGCTTCGGCGCGGAATTACCTATCCATTCCCCGAAACTGATTTGATAATTACTGGAGGAGTGGATGATATTTGGGTAAACCAGGGGGGCCAATTAATAATTGTCGACTACAAGGCGACAGCCAAGGTGGGTGAAATAACTTTGGACGCTGACTGGCAAATTGGATACAAAAGACAAATGGAGATTTATCAATGGTTATTTAGAAAAAACGGATTTGAGGTGGCAGAAACTGGCTATTTTGTATACTGTAATGGCCGAACAACTCAAGAATCATTTGATGCCAAGTTAGAATTTGATATCAAACTTATCCCCTACAGAGGTAACCCCAATTGGGTTGATGGGACAGTCAAAGAAATTTGGCAGTGTCTATGTAGTGAGATAATCCCCGATCAAAATCCGGATTGTGAATATTGCAATTATGCAAATAATTTTGGAAAGGTGTCGTCAAAAGAAATAATAATAGAAAAGAAAACCGAACAGTTGAGACTTGGATAAAACAATTTCATTTTTTTTGGTTTTATTTATTAATTTAGTCATGGAGATTTATGGATACAAATAAAAAAGAAAACTTAATTGAAAAAGCAACCCAAATTGCGGTTGAAGCTCATAAAAATCAAACTCGCAAGGCTGATGGTTCGCCTTATATCGTCCACCCGTTTATGGTCGCATTAAAATTGCAGAAATATAATTTTGAGGATGAAATTATTGCTGCAGCGTTGACTCATGATGTTTTAGAAGATACCGATTATCCTGAAGAAATGTTTAGAGAGGAACTTGGTGATGAAGTTTATAAAATTGTTAAAGCAGTCACTAATGACGATTCCTTAGTATGGGAAGAAAAGAAAAAACAATACATTGAGACGGTGAGAAACGGGTCTGAAGGGGCTAAGGCTGTATGTGTAGCAGACAAGATTCATAATCTCGAATGTTTACTTATAGCCTATAAAGAACAAGGACAGGAAGTTTGGAAAAAGTTTAATCGGGGTAAAGACAAAAAGGTCTGGTTTGAAACCGAAGTTTTAAAAATGCTTAAAGACACTTGGCAACATCCTATGATTGACGAATACGAAGTTTTAATCGAAGAAGAGAAAAAACTAGAAGAATAGTACTTAGATATTCAAAAATTTTGATAATTGATTTTCGTCTTTTGATAAATCCACTTCTACCCAAGAGTCAAAACAAATATTGACTAACAGGACACCATCGATATCAAGATAAATATTCATAAGTAGATTATAAATTAGGTTGGGGGTAAAAATAAGATAAAATAAATTTATGAACAAAATAATAGTCGCTTCAAAAAATCCAGTTAAAATTGAAAGTACAAGGAGTGCGTTTACAAAAATGTTTTCGAATCAGGTTTTTGAAATTGAAGGAATGAGTGTGGAGTCGGGAGTTTCAGATCAACCGATGGGTGAAGAAGAAACATTGTTGGGGGCAACCAATCGGGTTAACAATGTCTCACTTTTGTCTCCAGAAGCTGATTATTGGGTGGGGATTGAGGGAGGATCAAAAGTAGTTGGCCAGGGTATGGAAACTTTTGCTTGGGTGGTAATTAAGTCGAAAAAGGGGGTGGTAAGTCAAGGAAGAACGGCTTCATTTTATTTACCAAAAGAAATTGTGGCTTTAATTAAACAAGGTAAAGAATTGGGAGAAGCAGACGATATTGTTTTTAAGAGACGAAACTCAAAACAAGCAAACGGAGCGGTTGGAATATTGACCGGTGATATCCTAACTCGAGCTGATTATTACGAAACGGCAATAATTTTGGCACTGATTCCTTTTAAAAACCCGAAATTATATTAGATAAAATAAAAGCGTTGAGACGGGAAGATTTATTTTTCATTATCAAAATGAGAGCCGTCACAAAAGGGTTTGTTGCGAGACTTGCCACAGCGACAAAGTGCTCGACGAGGTCGATGGGGGTAAATTTTTCCGTCAGCTGATTCAATTTTTACCTCACCACTGACATTTAAGGGTCCAAACAAATCGACCCCGACCGAAGGGTCAACCTGATCTTCAATTGGTTTGTTGGTTTTAGGATCAATAGCAATTAAGCGGCCAGACGGACAACAATGACATTCTTCAATTGCAATTTTTTTGGATTTGGGGTTGTCTGAATCTTTGGTTAAATCCCAAACTCCCCCAGCACGATGACAAAAGCCAGCCCCACTACACAAGCGAGGTGTGTCTTGAAGATTAAGAGAGGGGCCAGTAAACACTTCTGTATCACTGGGGTCTTCAGTTAGATTTTTAGTATTTTCAGTACCATCGAAACCATTTTTACGGTGAGATCCATCACAAAAAGGTTTATTTTCTGAACCACCACAACGGCAAAGAGTGATTTCCTCGTCACAACAAAGATTTTTAGTAACTTCAGTTTTGAGAGGAATACCTTCTAAGTCTAAAATAGTTTTTTGTTGATTAACTGGAATACTACCAGAAAGAATATAGGGGCCATTTTTACAAATTTTTATTTTCGCCATAAATAATTATAACCTAGTTGACAAAAAAATATAATACCTATACCATAGGTGTAGGTATGGAAACAATAATAAACTTCAAAAAAGCCCATAGCCACCTGGGCAAAATCATTAAAATGGTGGAAAATCACGATTATTGCATCGACATTATGCAACAAAATTTGGCCGTAATTGGACTGTTAAAATCGGCTCACCAAATGTTGATGGAAAACCATTTGAAAACTTGTTTTTCGGAGGCTGTCAAAAGTGGGGACGAAAAAAGAAAGGAAGAAATGACAAAAGAAATTCTTCGGGTTACCAAACTTTTAAATAAATAATGAAACAAAAATATCAGGTTAAGGGAATGCACTGCGCAGCTTGCGAGTTGATTATTGAAGAAAAACTAAATCAGCTCTCGGGGGTATCTCTAGTAAAAATTGATCGAGGAAATAATGAACTAACAATTGAGTCAAAAGAGAAAATTAGTAAAGAAAAATTGAATAAAATGTTTAGGAAGAATGGGTATGAGTTTTGGGGTTTAAAACCCACCACTTCCCCTTCTCTGAACAAAGGAAAGTCTAATTGGACATGGTTACCAATTGGAGTAATTTTGGGTTTTTTACTGTTAAATAGTCTGGGATTGGGAGGGCTTTTGGATATAAATAAAAACAGTTCATGGGTGGCGTTTTTGGGACTTGGATTGATTGCTGGGTTTTCTAGCTGTGGAGCGTTGATGAGTGGAATTATTTTGAGCCGGCCAAAAGACACGCTAAAAATACTTTTGGGGAGAATTTTGGGTTACTCGAGTTTAGGAATAATTTTGGGAACAGTAGGACAACAATTTAGAATAAGTGGCTTAATCACGAATATTTTTATGGCGGGAGTATCGGCAGTTATGATAGTGGTGGCGCTACAAATGGTTGGAGTAAGTTGGGCCAATAGAATAAAAATTGGGTTACCCAAAGAGATACATCAAAAAATTCTAAAAAAAGAGATGGCTTGGGTATTGGGGCTATTGTCAGCTTTCTTACCATGTGGTTTTACAATTCTGGCTGAGAGTATGGCGATGTTGAGCGGAAGTGCAATAAGTGGGCTAGTTATTATGTTTAGTTTTGTGCTCGGAACTAGTATCCCCTTATTTTTGATTGGTAAAGGTGGAGAAAAGATTATTAAAAATCAAAAAGCGATTGGAATAATTATTTTGTTTTTTGTAGTTTACAATTTACTATTTCA